>JAFUCW010000218.1 GCA_017459485.1 Eggerthellaceae bacterium
ATATCCCCGTTTGACCTGTCTGAAAACCGAGACAATTCTAGCAGCAGCTGTCCAGGCCAAGCGCCGCCACGCCTCCGCGGCTTCCGGGCAAAGGGCGCGGTGGCGGCAAGCGTGTCGGAGGGTTCGCTCCTGATCGCCTTACGATCGCCTTGGCAACAATGCACGCGGAATGGGAAGCGCCGCGCCGGCAACCGCCGCAAGGCCCATCCAAAGAATGCCTTCGAACGGGAAACACAGCAGCAAGATGGCCAATACAAGGAGGGGCTTGCGAACCACGCCGGACAGAAACGCCGTTGCGGTGACCGCGACCATAAGCATGGGGTCGGCGCCCGTAATAGCCGCCAGTCCAAAACCCGCCGCCGTGCCCGCGAAGATGCTTGGGAAGAAGCTGCCGCCCATCCAGCCCATATTCAGGCACATCGGAGTAACCACCGCTTTGAGAAAGCCGGTGGCTATCAGTGCCGCAGCAGACCAAGTTGTCCAGGTCAGCATCAGCTCTTCGGACTGAGACTCGCCCGGGAACAGCACGTAGGGCAGCGCGCATGCGATTGCCCCCATGGCAAACCCCGCAACTACGGGTTTTGCCAGCGTGCCTGTACGCCCGTCGCCAAGACGCGCCGAAACCGCAGCGAACAGGCGCGACGAAGCATGGTAGAGCAGCGTCATGACGTACGCGGCCGCAATGCAGGGCACAACCCACAGCAGTTCGGCACCCGTTGCTGTGATGGCACCGAAGCGTGGCAAGCCGCCCGGTGTGCCAAATACGGAAGAAAACAGCGCCACGCCCCCGAACGCGCCGAATGCCGCAGCGGTATAGAGCACAACTTTGGCACCACGCCGCATGGTGTAGTCGTTCACGTCGGGCTCTTCGAGAACGTAGCGTCCGTCGTGCGGTGCGCTTTCGGCACCCGCCACGATTCCCGCAAGCGGCGTGCCGAATATGGCGGCCATGCTCGCTGCAATCGTCACGTCCGCCACGGCGCCCGCTCGCAGCCCTGCTGCCTTCAGCTCGTCGCGTATCCAGCAGCATCCTGCGGCGATAAGGCCTGTCAGCCCAGCCTCGAAGCCGACAGAGCCGCCGAACACGAGCGGAAGCAGAAACGAGACCGCCGGCCTGATGGCGCCGTCCGTCTTGTAGGAGCCGGTTGCCCTGAACTGGTCCATGACGCTTTCGAGAGGCTGCACGCGGTCGCCCGACCACCATGTCCACAGGCCGATAATCGCCCCGCCGACCGTGCATGCAACCAGAGAGAACCACCACACGTTAACGGCCTCCCCCAGGCCGCCCCACAAAAGCGCGGTAAGCCACGTCGACACATTCATAATGCTGAACACCGTAAAGCCAACAAGAAAACCCACGGCAAGCGCAAATGCCACCATGCCAATGGTGACGGTAGCCACATCTACTATGCCTTCGGACTTTCTACCGGCGTCGCCAACAAAAGGCCTTGAGTCGGAAGTCCCGCCGTCTTCCCTGGCACCTTCCCCCAGACGGAACGACTGTCTTCTCTGGTCGTTTGCGTTGTTGACCATAGCATCCTCCCTTGCAGGACACCAGACATTCTACTACGCACAACGCCGCCAGCAGCCACTCGCGACAACCGTGCCATCGGTGCGCTTGAATGTTCCGGAGTTCGATCCCCCAGGCGGCTGAAAAGTGACAGGTCCGGATGCCCCTATCGCAGGCTTCGCCCTCCTCATCGAACAGCCCACTGGACTGTTGAGCCCTCACGGGGTTCGATCCCCCTAGACCCATCATTTCGAAACCTAAGATAACAAAAAGGTCCAGAGATTTCTGGACCTGAAAGATTGGTGGAGCCTAGGGGGATCGAACCCCTGACCTCAGGCTTGCAAAGCCCGCGCTCTCCCAGCTGAGCTAAGGCCCCGTACAGTGGCGTGCCACTTGGGCTGTGCATCTTCGCGCTCGATTCGAATAAACGCTCCACCGGCAAACTCGGCTCACGGTGGAGCGTTTATCAACGACTGGTGGGCCCGAATGGATTTGAACCAGCGACCTCACGCTTATCAGGCGTGCGCTCTAACCAACTGAGCTACGGGCCCTCGCAAAAACGCAATTGGATACTTTAGCGCCCGTTGGGCATTTATGCAAGGTTTTTCTGCTAGTATGGAGAAAAATCTTTTGGAGGATACATGAGGCAGATGAGCATACAGACGTTGGTGGTGGCCGCCGCTCCTAGCCCGTCTATCCTCGTACTCTGCCCAACCGAGGACTACGAATCGCAGACGAGTTGCCGCGTAGTCCCCATATGGCTTGGCCCATCCGAAGCGACGCTGCTTGGCATGGCCCTCGAAGGGACGCGCCCGGCAAGGCCCCTCACGCACGATCTTATGCTCGACGCATTGACCAATCTGGATGCGTCGGTTGACCGGGTGGAAGTGTACGATGTTCAGCAGCAGACGTTTTTTGCACGATTGATCTTGAGGGCCGGTGATCGCATCGTCACGCTCGATGCACGTCCATCGGACGCGGTTGCCTTGGCCGTCAGGCAAGATGCCCCCATATTCATGGCCGAAGAGGTGCTCGGGGCTGCAAGCTTTCCCTTTGTCTTCCGCCGCAATTCTTCGGACGAAAAAGAGCTCGACGAATTCCACGAGTTCATCCAGTCCCTCTCCCCCGACGATTTCCAGGAGTAGCAGCTTTGCCTTGAACTAGCTGCCAGTCTTGCCGCAAAGGCAAAGCGCGGATGCCTCCTGGCCTCCCTTCCTTTGCGCCGCGGCATGTCATGAATGCCCACGCGGCGAAGCAAGATCCGAGAACAGGTGCGTCCGCGCTTTGTGCGTCTGTCCATCTTGGCGCTCGCACAGCGCCATGGGCCTATTCGTCCACGTCTATTTCGGGATCGTCTTCGGCAGCTCCAACTTTCTTGCGTTTCTTGTTTGAGCTGTCGGCTGCAATTCCACAGGCAGTTACCGCGTCCTTAGACCCGATGTTCATGACCTTCACTCCCTGGGTCGCACGCCCAAGGCGCGAAACGCCCTTCACGGGGGTGCGAACGACAACCCCTTCTTTGGAGATGATAATCAGCTGCTCGTCTTCGCGCACCACCTTGCATGCAGCCAAGCGGCCCTTCTTCTCTGTCATCTTGATGGTGTAGACTCCCTTGCCGCCGCGGTGGTGAATGGGATATTCGCTGATGATCGTGCGTTTCCCATAACCGTTTTCCGTGATGACGAACAGGTCGGATAGTTCTTCGACAATTTCCAGGTTGAGCACGCGTTGACCTTCGGGCACTTCCATGCCGCGCACGCCTGACGTGTCGCGGCCCATGGCCCGCGCTTCCGACTCGGGCCATGCGATCGCTTTGCCCTCCGATGACACCATGACCACGTGCTGGCCATCTGCCACATGTTTGACGCTGATAAGCTCGTCGTCGTCCTTAAGCTTGATGGCAATCATGCCATCCGAACGGGTGCGGTCGTAGAGCTTCATGGAAGTTTTCTTTACCATGCCCGACGAAGTGGCAAACATGAGGTACTCGTCTTCGGGGAAGTCCTTCGCAGCGATGGCGGCAACTACGTTTTCACCCGCAGCTTTGTCAAGCTGCAGGAGGTTGACAATGGCGGTGCCACGCGCATGGCGCCCTGCTTCGGGTATTTCGTAGACCTTTTTACGGTAGACCTTGCCCTTCGTGGTGAAAAAGAGCATGTAGGCGTGGGTCGATGCAATGAACAGGTCCTGGACGAAGTCGTTTTCCTTGAGGTTGACCCCCTGCATACCTTTGCCGCCGCGCTTTTGTTGACGGTAAGTGGCAAGCGGAAGGCGCTTGACGTAGCCGGCGTTGGTCATTGTGACGACCATGTCCTCTTCCGCAATCAGGTCTTCTACGTCGATGGCATCGGGCTTGGCGGATGAAATCCTCGTAACGCGCGGTTTGTCGAACTTCTGCTTGATGCCCTGGAGCTCTTCTTTGATGATGGAGCGCAGCAGGCTTTCGTCTTCGAGCACGCGCTTGTAGTAAGCGATGCGCTCGCGCAGCTCTGCCAGCTCTTCCACCAAGGCGTCGTATTCCAGGCCGGTCAGGCGGCGCAGGCGCATATTGAGGATGGCGTTGGCCTGAACTTCGGTTAGGCTGAAGTTCTTCATCAACTTCTCGCGCGCCTCGTCGTCGGTCTTGGACGAGCGAATGGTGTGGATGACTTCGTCGATGTTGTCGAGTGCTATGAGCAGGCCTTCGACGATATGTGCGCGGTTTTCTGCCTCTTGAAGGTCGTAGCGGGTGCGCCTGGTTACGACGTCTTCCTGATGCAGGATGTAGTAGTGCAGAGCTTCTTTCAAAGAGAGGGTGCGGGGCACATCGTCGACCAGTGCGAGCATGTTGATGCCGAACGTGTTTTGCATCTGCGTGTGCTTGTAGAGCTTGTTGAGCACCACCTGTGGGATGGCGTTGTTCTTCAGCTCGATGATAATGTCGATGCCATGGCGGTCGGCCCCGTCGTGGACATTAGAAATTTCCGGCATCTTCTTGTCGCGGATCAGGTCGCCCATGCGCTCGAGCAGCTTGGTGCGGTTGACCATGTAGGGGATGTCCTTGACGATGATCTCGTACCGGCCGTTCTTCTTTTCCACAATTTCGCAATTGGACCTGATGGTGATCGTGCCACGACCCGTTTCGTAGGCTTCTTTGATGCCTTCGACGCCCATGATGGTTCCACCTGTGGGGAAATCAGGTCCAGGGAGAACTTCCATGAGCTCTTCAGTGGTGACGTCGGGATTGTCGAGCATCAGGCACGTTGCATCGATGGTTTCTCCCAAATTGTGCGGCGGAATATTAGTGGCCATGCCCACGGCAATGCCCTGGCTTCCGTTGACCAGCAGGTTGGGGAAGCGGCTGGGGAGAACCTTGGGCTCTTTGAGGCTTTCGTCGTAGTTGGGGACCCAGTCGACTGTTTCCTTGTCCAAATCTGCGAGCATGCCATCGTAGCCCGCGCGAGAAAGGCGAGCTTCGGTGTAGCGCATGGCCGCCGGTGGGTCGCCGTCGATGGAACCGAAATTCCCATGACCGTCGATAAGCGGTACGCGGATGCTGAAATCCTGCGCCAGACGCACCATTGCATCGTAAATGGCGGCATCGCCATGGGGGTGGTACTTGCCCATGACGTCACCCACGGTGCGTGCGGACTTGGAATGCGGTCGGCTTGGGAGGATGCCGGATTCTTTCATGCCGTAGAGGATACGGCGATGAACCGGCTTGAGGCCGTCGCGCACGTCGGGAAGTGCGCGCGCCACGATAACGCTCATAGAGTATTCGATGAACGAGTTCCTTACCTGATAGCCCAGGTCCGTGGGAAGAACTTCCTTGGCGAACTGGCCTTCTTCCAGCTCTACCTGCTCTTCTTCTGCTTCCTCTTCTTCGTCGCCTTCTTCGTCGTCGTCGTAGAGACCCGGCTCTTCGGGTTCTTTTTCCTCGTCGTCTTCTTCGATGTCGTCAAAGATGTCGTCGCGATCGTCTGCCATCTATTACTCCTTAAATGTCCAAGAAGCGAACGTCTTTGGCATGTTTTTGGATGAATTCCTTGCGAGGTTCCACCTGCTCGCCCATAAGTTCGCTTACCGCGCGTTCTGCTTCTGCCGCGTCTTCTATGCTTACCTGGAGCATCACGCGCTTTGCAGGTTCCATCGTGGTTTCCCAAAGCTGGTCGGGATCCATTTCCCCAAGGCCCTTGTAACGCTGGACCGTGGGTTTTTTGTCTTCGGGATATGCCTTCATTGCTTCTGCGAGCGCTTCGTCGTTGAAGCAATACTTGATTTTCTTCTTGCCTTCCTTGATGCCGTAAAGCGGCGGCTGGGCAATGTAGATGTATCCGCGGTTAATCAGCTCGGGCATGTAGCGATAGAAGAACGTTAGCAGGAGAATCTGGATGTGTGCGCCGTCGACGTCGGCATCGGTCATGATGACGATGCGATGGTAGCGTGCCTTCTCCGCATCGAAGTCTTCTCCGAAGTTTGTGCCGATTGCCGTTATCAGGCTAGAAATGGTGTCGCTGGAAAGAGCGCGATGCTGTCCGACCTTCTCTACATTCAGAATTTTGCCGCGCAAAGGAAGTATTGCCTGATATTTGCGATCGCGCGCCTGTTTGGCCGAACCACCTGCGCTGTCGCCCTCGACGATGAACAATTCGGAATCTTCTGCATTCTTGGAGCTGCAGTCAGCAAGCTTTCCGGGCATGCTGAAGCTGTCGAGCACGCCCTTCCTGCGTGTGGCGTCACGCGCTTTGCGGGCGGCTTCACGGGCCTTGAGTGCCGCAGATGCCTTTTGCACAATGCGTTTGGCGGGAGCGGGATTTTCCTCCAAAAACTCGCCGAGCCCTTGAGTGACGGAACCCGACACCAATTGGCGCATTTCGGTATTTCCGAGCTTGGTTTTGGTTTGTCCTTCGAATTGAGGATCGCGCAACTTTACCGAAATAATGGCGGCAAGTCCTTCACGACAATCATCGCCCGTCAGGTTGGAATCCTTTTCCTTGAGAATGCCTTTGCTGCGCGCATAGTCGTTGATGGTACGCGTGACGGCTTGTTTGAAACCGTCCATGTGCGTTCCGCCTTCGATGGTATTGATATTGTTCGCGAAAGCCATGACCGAATTGGTCGAGTAGTTGTCCGACCACTGCATGGCAACTTCAACCGTTCCTTCTTCGCCTTCCGCTTCGAAGTACACAGGTTTGTTGTTAAGCACGTTTTTGCCGTTATTCAAATACTTTACGAAGTCGACAATACCCCCAGAGTATTTAAATGACTCCGTTTTTGGGGAACCGTCCTCTTCCTTCTGACGTTCGTCTGTCAGGGTTATTTTCAAATCCTTATTAAGAAACGCCATTTCCCTGAAACGATTGGCAAGCACGTCCCATTCGTACTCGATGGTTTCGGTGAATATTTCTGGATCGGCCCAGAATGTGATACGCGTTCCCGTTTTTTTGGACTTGCCGGTTTTCTTCAGTTTTTCGACGGTCTTGCCGCGCTCACATGCCATTTTGTAGATGTCACCATCGCGTGCCACCTCTGCTTCGAGTCGTGTGGAAAGCGCGTTTACTACGGACACGCCAACACCATGTAGACCACCGGATACTTTGTAGCCTTCCCCGCCGAATTTTCCTCCCGCATGCAAGATAGTCAACACCACCTCTACGGTCGGAATTTTTTCTTTTGGATGTTTGTCAACGGGAATACCACGTCCGTTGTCTTGTACGGTGACCGAGTTGTCTTCATGAATCCACACGTCTATGGTGTCGCAAAAACCTGCAAGAGCTTCGTCGACGGAATTGTCAACAACTTCATAAACCAAATGATGGAGGCCACGGGGACCGGTCGATCCAATGTACATGCCAGGACGCTTGCGTACTGCTTCAAGCCCTTCGAGCACCTGAATATCTTCACCGGAATAATGGCCTGGTTTACTGCTTGCCACGTTTACGCTCCTTTTTCAGTTCTTATCAGGCGAAATATGCCAATGTTGGCAACTAGGGTATTTTACCATATAGAGTGTATGAGCCTTTATTACTGCACAAAGTCTTGAAAAATATGCTTTATAAACGCACTGAGACCGCTTCTAAGGGCTTTAAACCCCAACCAAATAGTTTTTTATTGCAGATTGCCCTTTTTCCATTCCAGATCGGCAATCATCGCCTTTTCCAGCTTTACTCTAAGCGACTCTTTTTCTACAACTGAAACCAATTGTTTTATTTCTTCCCTCTCTTCGGCGGAAAGAGGAATTGGCGGCTTTGCATCTTGTTTTTCTGCCGGCTTGTCTTTAAATGGATACCTTTGTTTCATCAGCCCATAAGAAAGGTGGATATGCAACTCTTCGATAGCCTCGCCGTATTTCTGATGGCAAATCAACAAAAGGAGTTCTCTTCTGTTATTCAGTTCTGCTGCGTAGATGCTTTCGTCAACGTAGACATGCATGATTAGTCGGTCTTCTTCATTAATTACATACACGCCGTTGGTGTGCTCAAGAATAGCCTCTTCGACCAATTCCTTCCACATGGTCTTTATTTTGCTTGTGCGCAAAGCTTTTCTAACCTCAAAAGCAGCCTCTGGAGACATGTTATTGATAACGCCTGTCATGGCGTGGCCTATAGACTTCATGGACAACAATCCTCTATCGGAAGCTTGATTACTTCTGCATCTTTCAAGAGCGAATCATCAAAATACGACAAGTTGGTGGTCGTTATGAAGGTCTGGGTTTTCCCACCAATGAAATCAACGAAGCATGAACGCCGATGCTCATCAAGCTCGCTCATTACGTCGTCAAGTAATAGCAACGGTTTTTGTCCAAGTATTTCTTGGATTAGGGAAGCTTCCGCCATTTTATAGGCGAGCACTATGGAACGCTGCTGTCCCTGGCTTGCAAAGTGAAGGGCGTTTTCACCATCGAGAATAAACTGAATGTCATCCGTATGAGGACCTACCACACTTTTTTTCCGTGCTCGTTCCTCTTCCTCCCTTTGATCGAGGCTATCCTGCAGAAGGCGTTGAATGTGTTCCCTGTTGGCAGAATCTTCCACTGTTCCCCAGCTGGGTAAATAACACAATTCAACTCTTTCGCTTCCGTTGGATATCTGCGAGTAGTATTTTTCCAAGTAGGGCTTTATTTTTGAACAAAGCACAGACCGATGAACGTAGTATTGAGCCCCCACCTTGGCAATCACTTCGTTCATGCTTGCAAGATATTCTTTGTTG
>JAFUCW010000219.1 GCA_017459485.1 Eggerthellaceae bacterium
AGATCGAGCTGTTTCCAGGGGTTGAACGCCGTGTCCATGTCTCCTATCGGCAATGCGGTCAAGACCATGCCGCCGCTGAAGTTGCCAGGACCGCCCGGCTGCGCGACGACGTTGTCCTCGACCACGCCCAGCGCAATGTCGCCATGGAAGAACAGGCCGCCATTGCCCGTACGGTGCAGGCGGTTGCGTGCAACAAGGAAGTGGTGGTTGTTCCCTATGAGCACAATGCCCTTGAATGGCGTGAAGGAGATGTCGTTGTCGGAAATGACCAGATTGCTGCTGGACTTCACGAATATCGGCCACTTGAACAGCGTTATCGAAAAGCCCGACACTTCCGCTCCGTCGACTCCGTCAAGCAGAATCGCCTTCTCCACTTCTTCACCATCGCTTTGCACCAGGCGAACTCCACTCCCCCGCAACGACGTATGGGAAGGCACCACGATGGTCTCGTCCACGGAAAGCTCGGCGGAGCGCACACGCACCGCGCTGCCCACGTGAGCGTGCAGAAACGCGTTCAGGTCGCTGGCGCAGGCGCCTTCGAAGTCCACGCAGGGGCGCTGGGAAAACGGGCCGACAGCGGCCTTGACGGAATTGTAGATACGCCGCCAGTGCGCTTCGGGAAACTGGAATGCTTCGGTGTCCAAGCCAAGGGCGCGGATGCGCGCAAGCGACGCCAACGGCTCCACGAACTGCATCTGCTCTGCGCTCGACATGCGCGAAAGCGGGGGCAATGCATAGCGGTCGAGCAGACTGAGGCAATCGAAGTCACCGATCGGCACGCCTCCTTCGCAGGCAACGCGGTCTTGTGGGTCAAGGTAGATGCTTTTCACGACCAGCTGCGATCGAACGATCTGCTGGGCAGCTGGCACAGCGACCTGGTCGTCAACAGCCTCTTCGACCGCCTTTTCCTCAGCCGCGCACGCTTCGCTCCCCTGTTTCACGGCTTTCTTTTCGGATTTCTTCCCTTGGCCGAACATGGCAGTTGCCCTCCTTTGCAAGGCGCCGTCGAAAGAAACACCAGCGCCAAAACGCCTAGCAATCCAGATATTCCAGCCAGAATTCCTGAGACGTCAGCCAATCGCGTGCAGCAGCGTAGCGCGCCTCGACCTCTTTGTGACGCTTTTCGTAGTCTTTGGTGATTGCTTTGTAGCGCCTGATCAGATAGTCGAACTTCTTCTTGTCTTTGGTGCGCCACACGCCCTTGGTATCAAGGCGATTCACCACCAGCACGCGATTGCGGAACCGGTAGCGCATGCCTGCGTATTCGTTGGGATCGTCGCGCACGGCGATGGGCTGCTTTTTCTGGAAAAAGGGCGGCAGCAGGCGCTGGCCGTTGTAGGTGAACGCGTCGATGCTGCGCTGCATGGGCGTGCGGCCTTTGGAGACCTCAAGGCGGTCGAGGCTCATCCCGGTCAGGTCAAGCGAATCCAAGTCGACGAACTTCTCCACCTTGGCGCTTTCGGCCTTCAGTATTTGCTCGCAGCGGTTCTGGGCAATGAATTCCGGGCCGCGCAGGAAATCCTCCACCGCGTCGAGCAGCAGCTCGGCGCTGCCATAGTTGAACTTCTTGATTTCGCGCTTGAAGTTCTCGTGGAACTTCCACTTCATGTAGTCCACACCTGGGCATACGCCCGTGGTCGCCTGGATGATCAGGCAATTGCGCATGCCGCAATAGCGCTCGTAGAAGGGGCTGTAGCGGTCGACGAAGTCCTCGTGCCACACGTTGATGCCATTCATGGTCATGAACTTCGGCGCGCACCGCTGACCATACTCGGCGTCGTCGTAGCGAATGAACAGGGGCAACGGCAACCCTTCGCGCTCGATGGTCGTGCGCGGAATGCAGCAGTACCAAAACGCCGCGTACATGTTAGTGCGATGCGGCAGGTCGTCTTCGTTGCGCAAGATGTCGTTGATCAAGTCCATGTTCCACTGCGGCTTGACGGCACCGAATTCGCCCTGCGCGTCCGCGTAGCCTATGTCTTCGATCTGGATTTGCTGGGCACCCAGCGAAAACATGGCGCCCGAGACGAAGGCTTCGGCATACTCGTCGTTGACCAGCGTGAGCAAGGTGTAGGTGCGCCGGATGCTCTCTGCAGAGAACTCGACGTCGTCGTCCATAATGAGCACGTGCGTGACATGGTCGTCCAGACGCAGCGCTTCGATCATGCCGCGCGCAAAACCGCCCGATCCGCCCACGTTCTTATTCGGGAACACGTAGACACCGTCGCCCGAAAGCTCTTCTGCATCGAGCGTCTTGCCGTTGTCGACCACGATCATCGACGCGTGCTCTGCAATGGGCTCGCTGCATCCGCGGATCTGGTTCTTGAACAGGTCAATGTTCGCCGTAACGTACTCTTCTTTCTTGAACGTGGTAGTGGCAATGGCCAGATGCACGTCATGGAGCATCGCAGGGTCGATTTTGGAGTAGTAGCAGCCGCTCTTTATGGTCACAAAGTCGAACGTGACCAGTTTAAACGAAAGCAGCTCGGCCTCCGAATCCGGGAATTCGAACTCCACCGTAGTGAATTCGTCGGGGCTGTCGAAGCGCACCTTGCCAAGCGACTCGATGCGCAGGCCCACGGGGCGCTTGTGGATGCCCATGAACTCAAGTTCGCCGCTCCCCTTCACTTCCAAGCGGAAGTGCACGTTGTCGATGTCGGTGTAGAGCCGCCACTTCTTGTTGGAAAACGAATTGAAGTACGTACTGAAATTGTAGTCGGCATAGGGCATGAACGTGGAGCCGCCCCGCTCTTCGTCAGTGGTCATGGGGCTCGGAGAGAAGTAATAGAGATTCCTGAAGTTGTTGAACCGTTCGTTGTTCTCCAAAAGCAGATTCGAAAGCGTGTAGTCGATCATGGATGCCTTTCCTTTTGTCCCAGCAGCAGCAAGCGCTGCAGTCCATCGGCTAAAATTGTACTTCGACGCGCCGCGCGCAGAGGGCGCAACTGCGCATTTTCCAGAAGTGCGCGTGCACCATGCACCTACGCCATGCAGCCCTTTGCACAAACGCCCCGCAACACGGGCCGCCTACTCGTTCGCATCCGTTGCGCCTCTCCCCGGCACTTCCCCGAATGCAAACGCAAAAATGCGGTCGGTGGCATGCCCGTCGCACGCGCTCATGAACTTCTCGCGAAACGCTTGGATGCGCGCACGGTCGAACTGCTCCGGCGCATCCGCGATCCACGCAGCCATTGACGCGCTATCTTCGAACACCGGCCCGGGAGCAAGTTCGTCGTAGTCGTAGTAGAAACCGCGCCAGTCGCCATAGTCCGCCCGGTCGGGAGCGAAGAAGCACACAGGGCGCTCAAACAGTGAAAACTCGAACACGACCGAAGAGTAGTCGGTCACCAGCACGTCGCTTGCGCACAGAAGCCCTTCGATCGACAAGCGCGCATCCCCACTCACGTCCACCGCGAAAGCAGCAAGATGGTCGGGAATCGCCGGCGGATGGGACACATAGGGGTGATGGCGCACCACAAGCACCCATTCGTCGCCCAAGGTGCGTGCGAGCTCTTCCACGTCCAGGTAGTCCGGCCCTTGCGCCTTACGCACGCGCCCGCGAAACGTGGGTGCGTAAAACACAACCTTCTTGCCCACCGCCTGCGGGACCACCTCTTCCAGCTGGCGTCTGGAACGCTCCTGGAAGCCTTCGTCGAAATACACATCGGTGCTGCTCACGCCCACTGGTTGGACAACCCCAGGCGCACCGTTTTCCGCACCCAGGTGCATGGCCTCTTCGTAGGCCCACACCACCTCGGGCGCGCTTACCGTAACCAAGTCAAGGTTGCCGTAGAACGGATGGCGCAGCTGGTCGGCTCGCGATTCACCGAACAGGCTGTCTGCCGTGCTCATCCCCCATTTCTTGAACGCCCCGCACGCATGCCAAAGCTGCACTACGCGCGTTTCCTCGCGCAGAGGAAGCGCGCTTACCAAGTCGGACGAATCGCACAAAAAAATGCAGCGGGCCCGTGCGAGCACCGGCACGGCGTTGCGGCAATGCTTGAAGTAGTCGGACAGGCTGCTTTCTGTGTTGCGCAAGGTGACGAACTGCACGTCGAAGTCCGTTTCGCAGACAAGCCGGTCGTAGGCATGGCGCATGGCCACCGGCATGACGGATTCCTTGGTCTCCAGAAACACCACGGTCTGCGGGTCGGGGCACGCACGCGCCGCCGCACGGTAGGACCGCGGGAACATCAGATCCAGAGCAATGTCTTTCATCCACCGCTTGATGCGATATTCGACCTTCGACTGCGGCTTGACCTTCACCATGGCAGACTCCGCCTAGCCTAGTGCCCCGTGAGCATGCGCATGACGGACTTGGGTGCGTTGCGTTTCACGAACGACTTGGCTGCCTCTTCGGTGCGGTAGAACGCGCTCGATTGCACGCGCTGCACGAACTTCCGATGCTCCTTGCGCCTTTGGAGCGCGTAGAGGGAAACCAACTGCCCATAGGAGCAGTGGGTCGCCTGGTCAAGGAAGCGGAATCCGTCGGTGGCGCGCACGTCAAGCGGCACCTCTTCGCCGTATCCGCCTTCGCCCGCAAACAGCTTCGTGATGGCCTGCTGGAGGCGCATGCCCTCGCGCTCGTAGATCAACGTTTCAAGGTCGTGCGCCATCAGGTTGAACAGGATTGCCATTGCAGGCGCATGCTCCCCTTCGCCCGATGCGCCAAGCAGGCTTGCCAGGCGTTCGTAGCGATCGGTGCACATGCGCACCAGGCCCTCTCCGGTGCGGCCCAACTTGATCAAGACCGGAATGCGGTACTCCGCCTCCACAGGCGCGCTCGAAAGCAAGGACACGAATTCGGCGCGTGCGAGCATCTGGGCCCACACGTCCACGCCGTCGATGTCTTCGCATGTTGCAAGCGCCTCTGCATGGGCGCGCAGGAATGCGGCGTTGAAGCATTTCCCATAGACAAAGGGGCTCGACACGGCAGCGATGTGCTCCCGACGTTTCGGCGCATAATAATGAAAGGCGCTGGGAACGGGCTCCATGCGCCCCTTGCGCACATGGGAAAGGTCGGATTCGGCCACGACGATGTCTGCCGCGACGGCATCGGTGGTCTCCAGAGCGTCGCGCACACCAGAAAGGTAGCCCGACCCTTTGAACTCCGCACCCGAAACAAGGGGCAGGACATAGGGAGCGCGCGCCGCCTCGAGAGCGCGCACCCATCCTTCAGAGTACGTGCCGACCTGGCCGGGCAGAAGAACGAACCGCCCGTCGCGCTGTGCGATGTCGCGCACGATCGACGCCGACCGATCGTGCGATTCGCAGTCGACGCAGATGACCTCGAACTCGCCCA
>JAFUCW010000220.1 GCA_017459485.1 Eggerthellaceae bacterium
ATCCTTGCTGGAGCAGTTGCTTTTCTTCTTCTGTGAGTTCGGGTTGTTCTGCCATGGCTTCCTTCCTTCCCGTGCAGTTGAACGAGCGATGTTCAATCTTATCTTGCATGGTATCACACTCGCGAGGGAAGGACCGTGGCTCCTGCAAGGGGCGCGAATCGCGCACCGCCGTATCCAGTGATACCATGTACCCATGGAAAAAAGAATCGAGATAGCCCATTTTACCGATCCGCTGTGCTTCTGGTGCTATGCGATGGAGCCGGAGATGCGCAAAATGCGCGTACTGCTCGACGAGCTGCTGGACTATCGCATCGTTATGGGCGTGCTCTCCAGCGACGTGAGCGAATTCATCGGCACCGATGAGGAATCTGCACTGCGCTATGAGTTTTTCCGGATGACGATGGCGGACCACCTTGCGCAGGCCGCCAAGGCAATAGGCATGCCGTTTTCCACCGAAAGCCTATTCGCGCACGGCCCTGAAGACATGGTATCCCTGCCGTTGAGCATGGCGTACTGTGCGATGAAGATGACTGACGAAAGGTACGCCGAAGCCTACCTGCGTCGATTGCGCGAGTGCGTGTTCGCGGAAGGACGCAGCCTTTCCAAGGTGGAGGACCAGGTTCAGCTTGCAAGCGAGTTCCTTATAGACGCGGACCAGTTCTGCAGCAACTTGGAAACCGACGCGGTGGCCCCGGTTCTCCAGGAAGGACTGGACGAGTGCCGGACGTATGGGGTGGCGGTGTTTCCGACGTTGCTCATGCAGTACGGGGAAACGCGCATTATGGTCAGCGGATACAGCAACTTCGAGGGTCTTAGCCAGGCGATTGCCAAGCTCACCGACGGGCAGATCACACTCACTGAAGCGGAATACTCGTTCGGTGCGCTTGAAGCGTTTGTCAATCGCTTTGGCAAGGTGGCGGCCCGCGAAGTGCAGACGATGTTTTCGTTCAGCGAAGGCCAGCTTGCCAATGCCATGATGGACCTGGTGAGCACGGGCCGCTACAAGACGGAAAACTGCGGCAGCAGCTATTTTGTCATGCCCGTGTAGCCTGGACAGTGCTCCGTTGGGGGAGTGCTGCATCGTCGATCTTGACTTTTCGCTGTTTGTGCTCGTCAGCTTTGAATCTGCCTTCTTGACACATACCTGCTCTTCCTGTAAAAAGTTAGATAAGTTTAACTAAAGAAGAGGAGATCCATGTGACGATTGACGAGGCACAGCATACGTTCGAGAAGAAACTCGTTCGGCACTGCGCACCTACGCTGGCAGGCGTGAAGGCTTCGAATCTTTTCAACTGCTCTGCCTTAGGCGAGCATGTGTTTTTGAGCAAAGAGCATCATCGCACCATAGTGGATCGCGCCCAATCGAAAATGCGCAAGGGAGGAGTCGTTCTCTCCATACTGGTGCAGCGAGACAGCGGAGCGCTTGTTTTCGTGTATCGGCCCTGCGCCTTGCGCACGATATTGCAGCATGGCCCGTCGCGCCTCTTCCTTCAAGAGCGAGGCTACGATACCTCAAGTCCTGAAGCGTGCATAGAGAGCTTGCGTAGACGTTTCAGGGAATTTGACTGCCGCAAGATGGGAAACCCGGGATGTGCGCGTTGCGACTTTCCTCACGAGGTAGGGCTTCTTCTTGGATATCCGTTCGAGGACGTCATGGGTTTCATCGACAACGACGGTCAGGGCGACAAATGCACGGGTACATGGAAGGTGTATGGCAACGAGCTGCGCGCAAAGAGTGCCTTCAGCTGTTACAAGCACCATACGCGCAGATTGAGCGAGCTGTTTTCGCAGGGAGCATCTATTGGGGAGCTGGCGATGCTGGGACAAGCTACCCAGCGGCACGTTTCATAAGTCTGTAATTGCCAAGAGAAAGGTTTGGTTATGGCACATGTAGCAATTGTTTTTTGGAGCGGCACAGGTAACACTGAAGCCATGGCAGACTCGGTGGCCAAGGGTGTGCGTGAAGCTGGTGGCACCGTAAACCTTATCCAGGCGGGCGACTTCTCTCCCGCAGACGTCGAATCCTATGACGCGTTTGCATTCGGCTGTCCCGCCATGGGAAACGAGATTCTTGAAGAGGACGAGTTCGAGCCCATGTACGATGCGGTGGAGCCTGCGCTTGCCGGCAAGAACGTGGTGCTTTTCGGGTCGTACGACTGGGGCACGGGCGAATGGATGGAAAGCTGGGAGCAACGCGCAACCGATGCGGGGCTGAATGTGCTCGATTCGGTTATTGCCAACCTCGATCCCGACGGCGAGGCTCAGGCGGCCTGCGTTGCTTTGGGCAAGACTATCGCAACGGCATAGCAAAACGTTTTTCACCAGACGGAAGGCGGGTGTTTGGCGCCCGCCTTTTTTGCATGGCACAGGGCCGGGCGCATGGCGTGGCGCCAGCGGCTTTCCGCTGCGTTCAAGTAAATAGTTCAAAATACTTAACTTTTAGTCTAAAATAGTTAACAATAACTAACTCTATAGGTTAAAGGGGTCTCTGCCATGAAAACACTTGACGCAGCCAAAGCCAAAGAGCGGGTGCGCGTGTCTTCCATCGAGGGCAGCGTGCGCCTGCTGACCCGGCTCTCGTCCATCGGTCTGGTGCCGGGAAGCGTGTTGGAGGTAGTGCGCAACGACCGC
>JAFUCW010000221.1 GCA_017459485.1 Eggerthellaceae bacterium
AACGCAAGCGAAGCATAGTTGTCGCCGCTGCCGACCACGCACATCCTGCGTCCCTCCCATTGGCCGACAGCGGATTCAACAAGCTGCATGAAATCGGGGTGAAGCACCGAAGAGGGCTGTTCAACCACAGCGCGCGGAGAACGTTTTTCGGTCGCTTTCGCGAAGTACTCGTCCGAAATCGCATCGAACAAATCGCGCACTATGTCGGAATTGTTGCCCACAGCACTGCCCGCTTGCTGCCCTAGATACGCCGCCCTGCGTGGAAGCCTTCGTGGACGGACTGAATTATCTTGCGGGGAGCGTTCACGTCTCCGACGGGAACTACCTCTATGCCGCCCTGTTCCCTGAGCTGGTTAAGCAGAGTGCGCTCAGACCGCAAGCCGAGTGCGCAAATGACGGCGTCTCCTTCGAAGTCGACGCGCTCTCCTTCGTGCTCGCATACAACGGTTTTCCCATCCATCGAAACGATGCTGTGGCCCATGCGCTGGTCGACATGGTTTTCGATGAGCTTTGCCCACAGCGAATACTTCACGTATTCGGCCGATTCGGCTCCAGCCACATCGACCATGTCGATCAAGGTTATGCGCTTGCCCTTTTCGGCAAGCTCGAGCGCCACCTCGCAGCCAACAAGCCCAGCTCCGCAGACAATGATGTCGTCGCCTTCCGGAACGGCGCCTTCGAGCACCGCAAGCGGGTCAAGCGCGTCGTCTCCGACAAATCCCCGGCGCAGCGGCGTTGCCCCCGTCGCAACGATAGCGGCATCGAAGCCCTCGTTTGCGATAAGCTCTGCCGTGGCCTCGGTCTCCATGCGCACGTCTACGGCGCTTTCTGCAAGACGATGCTCCAGATACTTCAGGTACTGCATGAAGTCGTCTTTGAACGACGGAAGCGCTGCATAGTAGAGGTTTCCGCCAATGCGTGCGCTTTTCTCGAACAGCACAACTTCATGCCCCCGCTCGCTGGCAACAAGGGCCGCCACGACTCCCGCCGGACCGGCGCCAACAACCGCAACCTTGCGAGCTGCCTGCGCGGGAACAATCTCCGCAAACCGTTCTCCCTCTTTGCCCGTCTGCGGGTTGATGGAGCATTGCACTCCGAAGGGAGCAACCAGCGACGAATGGCATTCGTTGCAGCGAAGGCAGCGTCTGATGTCTTCGGGACGGTTTTCCACGACCTTGCGTGCGTAGTCCGGATCGGCAAAGCTTTGCCTCCCCACGGCAATGAAGTCAGCTTCGCCCGCTGCCAGCGCTGCCTCCCCCAGCTCAGGGGAAACGCTATTCACGGTAACCACGGGAACGGACACGTGTTTTTTGACCTCGGCAGCCAAAGGCATCACGATGCCGCGTGGCGTGAAATAGGGCGGGATCCACGCCTGGCACCCAAGGCCGATAGAGGTGTCGTAGTCCTCCGGGTCGAAGTCGCCGCTCTTGATCCCCTCGTAGTACTGGTAACGAGAATCCCATGTCCCGGCAGAAACGTGGATGGCATCCACGCCTGCGGCATCGAGCATTTCGGCGAATTCGCACGCCTGGTCGAGCGTGATGCCTTCAGGAATCGTGTACTCTTCGGCAGACAGCCGGTACATAATGGGAAAGTCTTTGCCTACCAACTTCCTTGCCTCTTGCAGGATCTCGAGCGAGAACCGCGCACGGTTTTCCAGACTGCCGCCGTATTCGTCGGTGCGGCGATTGGTGTAGGGCGAAAGGAACTGCTGCGGCATGTAGCCGTGGGCGCAGTGTATTTCGATTCCGTCAAAGCCCGCCTTCTTCGCTCGCAGCGCCGCTTGCGCGTAGGCATCGACAAGCTCGTGAATTTCATCGACTGTCATGACGCGGCATTCTTCGAACCCGGTTTGGAAGGTCGCAACGCCCGAAGGCGTGGCGGGAGCAACGCCGGAAACGGACTTCATGGCAAAGCATCCACCATGGGCAAACTGCATGAAGATCTTCGCTCCTCCTGCATGTGCCGCGTTAACCAGCTTCGCCGCCCCCGCAATGTAGATGTCCTTGGACATGTCCAACTCGCCAGGAATCACGCGACCTTCGGGGTCGGGCAGGGTTATTTCGGTGATGACAAGACCCACGCCGCCAGCGGCGCGCCGATAAATGTAGTTGACAAGCTGTTCGGTTACGAAGCCGTCGGCAGACGAGTAGTTCGTCCCCATAGCAGGCTGAATCATACGGTTGCGAATCTCGCATTTCCCAATATGGCCAGGCTCTAATAGTTTCTCGAATGTCATCTTCTCCTCCTTCATGCGAAGGACGTCTGCTATTTGTAGTACTCGGGAATCTTCTTGAAGTTGTTAAACTGCTCCAGGTCGTGGCCGAACCACACCATGGCGTTGTTCTTCTTCTGCAACTTCTTCAGCTTCTTGACGCTCTTCACGAAGCTACCCGTGTCGCCGCAAGAACCAGGAAGCTTGCCGTCGTCCCAGATAAGCGAGCCGAAGCACCCATCGGAAGCCAAGATGATGTCCTGGTCTTCCAGGTGCAGGTACAACCCCATCATGCCCGGAGTATGGCCGGGAATAAGGATGGTCTCGATGCCTTCGAAGATCTCTTCGTCCTCTTCGACGTAGTGGTACTTCTTCACGTCGGCCAACACATGGGGCTTGTAGTAAAAGCCGTAGGTTGCCGGATCGAGCGAACCCTTGACAGCGCAAAACGCATGCTGAGCCTCTGCGCGCGACACGAAGAATTCGGCCGTGTCCTTGAACAGCTCCACGTTGCCAATGTGATCGATGTGCATGTGCGACATGACCACGTAGTTGATGTCCTCCGGCTTCAAACCCAGCTTCGCAAGCTGCGCGACCATGGTCTGATCCTCTTCGTCGATGGTGTGGTACCAGCCCGCGCCGATCCCCGGCGTCACCTGTTCGTTCACGTCCGGGTTCGTTCCAATGTCGAAAAGAATCCAACCCGCATCGGGGTGCTGGATAAGGGCGCAATACGTGGGCTGATGCAGCCACTTGATGTCGGGGTTGGGGTTGTCCCTTGTCGCCTGAACCGCCTGCGCGAACGTCAAGTTCATGTCGTTGTGCAAACGGCCTGTGTCGATGACGTAGACTTTCATGCCTTCCATGTTGCTAACCTCCTTAACCTTTTCCTAGATGTTGGGACGAAGCGGGAAGTCCTCGAACATGGACTCGATGTAGCCCTCTTCGCGCTTCATCACGTACTCTTCTCCGAGCAGCGTGTTGAAGACATCCAGGAAAATCGCGCAGTCTTCTTTGATTTCTTGCGGTGCCGTCGGGCGAGAGAAATGGCCGTAGTGGAACGCATCGACGCTCCAGTAGTCGAGCACCATCACGCCGTTCCAAACCACGTCGCGATCAACGAGCGCCTTGTGCAGATGCATTTGCTCGTAGTACCCGTTGCCGATATGCGTGCGCAGGGCAAGGGGTGCGTGCGCTTTCTCCCAGTAAGCCCAGAAGTCTTCGGGTCGCTGGTCGCCGGCGCAACGGATGAGGCCGATGCGCTTGACCCAGGGGGACTTGGTGCCCAATTCCCATTGTGCCAGCGTGGGACGCATGACCACTTGCTCGGCTTCGTAGGCGAACTTCACGTCGATCTTCGGATCGTCGTAAAGGGAAAGAACGTCGAAGCCTTCTTCGCACCATAGTTCGTCCATGGCCAGAATGCCGCTTTCGTCATTGCCGCCCCAGCCCCAGCCGGCATCCATCAGCTCCTGGTACGGAGGGATGATCTTGTTGGCGAAGTACTGCGTAACCTGCTGCGTTTCGGCAACTTTTTTCGCATGGACGTCCAGGTAGTAGTTCTGGAAATCCTCGGCGCTTGCTCCGTCCGCGGTCCCGATGAGCACCAGCTTCTTGTTTCTGCGCAAACCCATGGCTTGCCCCTTTCTCTAGCGAAGGCACCTGAGGCCTCTCAGGTGCCATCGGGTTGAACTACTTGTAGAGGTTGTTGTTGGTTTCCAAGGCGATGGTCATGCCCCCGTCAAGGTAGAGGTCCTCGCCTGTAATGAACGACGAGTCGTCGCATGCAAGGAACAAAGCGGGGCGAGCCATTTCCTCGGAGGTCCCATAGCGCTTGAGCATCGCGGCGTTGGCGTCCTTGGCGCGGTTTGCGGGACGCACTGCCGTCATGGGAGTGAGCACGTGGCCGGGATGGATGGTGTTCACGCGGATGCCATACTCCGCCAAGTCGCACGCGGCGGAGCGCGAAAGGCCAAGCACGGCCGCCTTGGCCGTAATGTAGCCAGCGAAAGCAGCCTGCCCGTAGTGGCACCCGGAAATCGAAGAGGTGTTGATGATCGAGCCACCTTCGCCGGCCTTGATCATCTCGGGAGCACAATGGCGCATGCCGTAGAGCACACCGTAGAGGTCAACGTCCATGCAGCGATTGAAGTTGTCCATGTCGCATTCCAGGATGCTGCCTGCGCTCAGAATGCCTGCGTTGTTCATCAAGACGTTGATCTTGCCGTAGTTGTCGATTGCGGCAGGAACGATAACGTCTTTCCAGTTGTCCTCAACGCTTACGTCGGCACACACGTAGACTGCTTCACCGCCGTCGCCGGCAATATGGTCCACGACACGCTTCAGCTCGTCTTCCTTTTCGGGAAGGTCGACCAAGACGACCTTCGCTCCCTCGGATGCAAACAGCTTCGCTTCGAGTTCGCCTTGACCACCGGCAGCGCCCGTGACGATGGCCACCTTGTTTTCGAGCTTGCCCGTGCCCTCCGCTACGCGCGGAAAATGCTTGGTGCGCTCTTCCTCCATCAGCTTGGCTTCGAACTCAAGCTGACCGTCGCCCTCGAACACGACGTCTTTGAACTGCTCGTTGTACCACACGATTCTCTTCCTTTCTGTAGTATGTGAGCCCACTTGCCTAAACCGAGCAGATGCTCGGCCTAAAACCCCGGTTGAGACGCTAGTGCGTCTGTCAGAAAAAACTACTTGTACAGGTTGTTGTTTGTCTCCAAAGCTATGGTCATGCCGCCGTCCACATAGAGGTCCTCGCCTGTAATGAACGACGCGTCGTCGCTCGCCAGAAACAGAATGGGCAAAGCCAGCTCTTCGGCCATCGCGTAGCGTTTCAGCATAGATGCATTAGAGAGCTTCGCGCGGTTGGCGGGACGCGCTGCCGTCATGGGAGTGAGCACGTGGCCGGGATGGATGGTGTTCACGCGGATGCCGTACTCCGCAAGGTCGCACGCCGCAGAGCGGGAAAGGCCAAGCACGGCCGCCTTGGCGGTGGCGTATCCCGCAAAGTTCGCCTGACCATAATGACAACCGGAAATGGAGGAGGTGTTCACGATGGCCCCGCCCTCTCCGGTCTTGATCATCTCGGGAGCGCAATGGCGCATGCCGTAAAGGACCCCGTAGAGGTCCACTCCCATGCAGCGGTTGAAGTTGTCCATGTCG
>JAFUCW010000222.1 GCA_017459485.1 Eggerthellaceae bacterium
TATGTGAAAAAATGTACAGATTTGCTTCTTTGGAGCGATTCGCATGCGAAAGTGCGGCCGGTCAAGCTCCATGCGTACATGCGCGCGCCGTGCACGCAACCATCCGCCACGCGCACATGTGCGTGCCGTGCACGCAACCATCCGCCACGCGCACATGCACGCGTCTATCCGCTGGTCCGCTGGTCGGTAAAATGAAAAGAAGGAGCGTGGCGGCACCGCTGTGCCCTATACTTTATGCATGCACGAACTTGGTCTGATGACAGGTGTCATGTCGGCGGTCGAGGAGGCCGCTGGGCAAGCGGGGGCGCAACGCGTCACTGACATTTCGCTTTCGGTGGGCGAGATGACCGAAGCCATTCCCGACGCGCTTCAATTCGCATTCGAGGCCCTTTCCGAAGGAACCATCTGCGAGGGCGCGAATCTCCATATTAATTTGGTGAAGCCGCGTAGCCGCTGTTTGGAATGCGGCGCCGAATACGAACACGATCGCTTCCATATGGCATGCCCCACATGCCGAGGACCTTTTACCGAGCTTGTCGCCGGGCGCGAAATGCAGATCGATTCGATCGAAGTCGACCTTCCCGACTAAGGAGTGCATGTGAAACCACTGCCCGTCAACCAGCTTGATCCACGTGTGAAAAACGTGTGGCGCCTGAACGACGCCATCTGGATTACGGTGATCATGCTTGTGGTCGCTGGCACCTTATTCGGGCTGACGCTTGTTCCGGGGGTTGCCGAATGGATGGGCTTGATGCTGGGCATCTCTGTGGTTGTGTGGGTTGTGCTTCTTCTGATCTGGGTTGTCATCTTGCCTCCTATTCGATTCGTAAGGTGGCGCTACGAGATAAGTCCCGAATACCTTGACATTGCCAAAGGCATTGTGTGGCGCAAACGCTATATCATCCCGTTCATTCGCGTGCAGAACACCGACACGCGGCAAGGTCCGCTGTTGCGTCTGTTCGGACTGGCGAGCGTGACGGTGTCCACGGCGGCTCATCGCCACGAGATTCCCGGACTGGATGTTGCTTCCGCCGAAGATTTGCGGGACCGTGCAGCTGAGCTGGCTCGTCTTGCGCGCGAGGACGTGTAGATGGAAGACTCACTGTTGCAGCGAAACGACAGCACGCCGGGCGCGTCGCAGGCCTACGAAGTGGTCTATCCTACAGGCCAGCACAATAGGGTCCACCATAGCTATATTTGGCTCAATTCACTCGTTGCCTTTCTTTCGGTGGGTGCGGTAACCCTTGCCACCAACGCGGGTAGCCTTGTCCCCTTTCTGCTGGATTGGGGCGGCAGTGGCTCGAACATTGCGTTGGGTATCCTGTTGCTTTTGCTTGTAGGGGTGCTGGTGTATGGGTTGATTGTAGGCATATCCCTGCTTGCCTACAAAAACCTCTCCTTTGTGTTCGAGGAACGTGAGTTCAGCCTCTATTCGGGCATTATCACCAAGCGTCGCGTGCATGTTCCCTATGCGCGTGTGCAGTCGGTCAACCATCGCCAGTCGCTCGTGCAGCGCATCGCAGGCGTCTGTACGGTGGAGATCGACACGGCCGGCGGGGCGAACAACAAGGCAGTGCGCATTCCCTATGTGACGCTTGGATCCGGCGAAGCAATACGCCGCGACTTGTTCGTTCGCAAGGCGTCAAGCGCGGTTGGTGCTGCGGTTCAGGTACAGCAGGCAGCGACGAGCGGGGCCTGGCAGGCGCCGGTGCCCCCGCCGATGGTGCAGGCAGGGAGTAGCGCTTCGGCGGAGATGCAGGGCAACGTGCTCGACACAAATGCGGGCAGCATGGTTGCGGATTTTCGCGGTGTGTATGGCGACGAAGCGGCGGGCATGGAGCCGGTGTCTTTCGAACGCGCGCTCAGCAACAAAGAGCTGCTGTTTGCAAGCGTGTCTCATAGCGGAATCGAGGCAACGGTCATTGCTACATTGCTCATGATGGCGGTTGGAGTTGCTCCATTGGTTGTGTTTGCGCCCAAGTGGGGATGGGTCGGTCTGGCAGTCGTGCCCTTCGCCGTGCTGTTCACCTTGGTCGTCGTTGCGTTCAGCGTGGGCATGGTGGCTTTGTCGTTCGGGGGGTTTGCGGTTCGCAGGCGGGGTAGCCGCATCGAAGTGGAGCGGGGAATCCTCCAGCGCGATTTCAGCGGAATGGACATCGACCGAATCCAGTCCGTTGTTGTCAAGCAGTCATTTGTGCGACGCTGCATGGGGTACTGCGAAGTGTCTCTTGGCAGGGTAAGCGCAGGATCGGGAAGCGAAAACAGCAATCAGGCAAAGTTGAACACGGGCGGCCTTGTCGTCCATCCTTTCCTTAGGCTTGACCAGGTGGACAGCTTGCTTGACGGCCTATTGCCTGAATACACGGACCGTCCGGTGGCGGCAGATTTCAAGAGCCTGCCGGACGTCGCCCTCCGGCGTGGAATGGTACGGCGTTGCATTTGGCGCAATAGCGCGTTTTGGGCGACGTTGACAGTAGCGGCTGCTCAGATTGTTGCAAATGTGCTCGCTGCCGACAGGGGCGTTTCGCGCGGCTACGAAGGATTGGGAACGGTCAACCTGCTTTGCGTGGTGCTCTATGGGGTCGCTGCAGTTTCCACTGTGCTCATCGCGGTGGGAACAGTATGGTGGAAACGGGGAAGCGGGTTTGCCATGAACGCACGGTATCTTGCCGTTTGCAACGATGGTCTGACGACCGAAACCTCCTATTTTCCGCGTCAGAAAGTCCAAGACGTGTTCACGCGCACCAACCCTTTCCAGCGAATGGCGCGCACGACCACCATCAACGCGCTTACGGCTGCAGGAGTGGGCGGGTCCTACACGACATTGTGGGACGTGACGGAAGAGGACGGAGAGGCATGGCTTGAATGGCTTAAGCCCAAGCCCCAGGCAAGCGTGTCCCCTGTGGGGTCGTAGCGCACCCCGTTCACGCGTTTGGGGCGGTCCCTGATTTCGGTTACATGTTGGGTCGTCTCCCTTGAGTCCGTCCCATTTGGGGTCGTAGTGGAAATGGGCCATTTGCAGGTCTGCCGGATCGCGAAATACCCTATGGCCCATTTCCACGACGACCCCAAATGGGACGCAGCCTTGGGGGACGCAGCCTTGGGGGACGCAGCCTTGGGGGACGCAGCCCCAAATGGGATACATTGTGCTCGCTTCGAGAACCGCAACTCGCACGCTGGAAGATGGGTGGTAACGCGAAGCGCGCTAATGTGGTACAGTACATGCCATGAGTTCAAACGCATCACAATCCTCGGAAGGCGGCCGAAGTAGCGGCTCTTCCGATCCTGGGCCACGCGCCCGCTTGCAGCTTCTTGCGTTCTTGCGCGCCTCCGGCGCCCACGTTATGTACCGAAAAGCGGGTGAAGTCCTGCAATGATCGCCCTCTCCCTTCTGGTAACGCTCGTTCTTATCGTGCTCAACGGGTTCTTTTCTGCTTCGGAAATGTCCCTGGTGAATGCCCGTCATACACGGCTGCAGGCAGCTGCCGACGAAGGCGACGAAGGGGCCAAGATGGCCCTGAAGGTCGCATCGGACTCCGACAGGCTGCTTGCCACGATTCAGGTGTTCATTACGCTGCTCGGCTTTTTCGCTTCCGCAGTGTCTGCGACCACGCTTTCGGAACCGCTGAGCGCTTGGGCGCAAGGTGCCCTTGGCATCGACCAGGCGATTGGCAGGCCGGTTGCAACCGTGCTGATCACCCTGCTCGTATCCTACGTGAGCATCGTTGTGGGCGAGCTTCTTCCCAAGCGAATCGCCTTGTCGAATCCGGAACGTGTAGCAGCGCGCTTGGCAGGCCCGGTTGCTGCGTGCGAGAAAATCGCGCGTCCGCTTGTGTGGATAACGGCCGCTTCAAGCAATGGGCTGGCGAAGCTGTTCGGCATTCCGTCTGCCGAAGAGCGGCAGGACGTGTCTGAAGAGGAGATTCGCTATATCGTAGCGGACGCCAACGAACTCCTTGACGACGAAAAGCGCATGATCCACGAGATCATGAAGCTTGGCGATGCAAGGGCTCATGACATCATGACGCCGCGTGCCGACATCATTTTCGCCGAAGACACCGACTCCGTCAGGCAGACGCTCGACCGCATGCGGGGCACGGGGTATTCGCGTCTGCCCGTGTTCCACGAAGACCACGATCGTATCGTGGGTGTGGTCATGTACAAGGATTTGGTTCCTGCGCTGCTTGACGACCGCGAAGATGATCCGGTGGGCGACTATGCCACCGAAGCCTACTTCGTTCCCGAAACCAAAGACA
>JAFUCW010000223.1 GCA_017459485.1 Eggerthellaceae bacterium
CAGCCCTTCCGACTACCTTCCCAAGGACACCTGCTGTTCTGCCTGCGGGTCCAACGAGCTGCTTGCCGACGACAACATTCTTGATGTCTGGTGGGAAAGCGGCGTGTCCCATGTGGGAGTGCTCATGCACCGAGCTGAACAGGATAAGTTGGGCTGGCCTGCAGAAATGTACCTTGAAGGATCCGACCAGCATCGGGGGTGGTTCCAGAGCTCGCTTCTGTGTGGCGTGGGCGCCTTCGGGGCCGCTCCGTACCGAAACGTCATGTGCTGTGGCTTCACTGTGGATGAAAACGGCGAGACAATGAGCAAGTCGAAGGGCAACGGCATCGATCCTGCTGACGTCATCGCCACATACGGCGCAGACGTCCTCAGGCTTTGGGTGTTCTCCAGCGACTACTCCGTCGATGTCTCTATCGGCGACGAGATCCTCAAGGGAACCTCCGACGCCTACCGCAAGTTCCGCAACACGTTGCGATTCATCCTAGGCTCGCTTTCTGACTTCGACGACGAGAATGACGCCATCACGAACTTCGACGATCTTTTCCCCGAAGACCAATGGGCGCTCGCACGTCTTGCCGAAGTGCTCGACGAAGTCGACGCGGGCTACGATTCCTACCAATACCACAAAGTCTTCCATTGCCTCTACGACTTCATGGGAGAAGTCTCGAGCATCTACCTTGACCCACGCAAAGATCGACTCTATGCCGAAGAGAAGGACTCCAAGGGCCGCAGAAGCGCCCAAACGGTCCTTATGAATGTGCTCGAAGTGCTTGTTCGCGTGCTTGTCCCCGTGCTTTCCTTCACGACCGAAGAGGTATGGGAGCACTATCCCGAAGCAATGCGCACCAGGCCAGGCAGGCCCGAATCCGTCCAGCTTGCCGGCTGGCCTAAGCGTAGCGACTTCGTTCCCGCACTTCCCAACGACATTTCGTCCGTGATCGAAGACTATCGTGCTGCATGCGCCATCCGCGATGTTGCCAAGAAGTCGCTCGAAGACGCTGGGTTCAAGAAGAGCCAAGAAGCCGAATTGACCATAGGGCTTCCTGACGACCTCTACGAGGTTGCCCAGCGCTACGACAATCGTGTGTTCGAGGAGCTCTTCATCGTCTCATCCGTGACGTTCGAGCGTGCTGACGAAGCATGCTGCACGGCGTCGCAGACCAAGCTCGAAAAGTGCCCACGATGCTGGAACCATCGCATTCTTGGCGGCAACGCCTCTCGTCCCGACGTGTGCGAACGCTGCGGCGATGTGCTTGATGCAATCGGGTATGCTCCGCGATGAAACACGCAGAAGTCACTCCTAAGCGGTCGTTCGCGCCCCGAATCCTTCTCTTCGTTCTGATGGGCGCCGCATGGCTCGCGTTCGACCGCGTAACCAAGATTTGGGCTGATGGGTTCGAACCAGGAACCGTCTTTGTCGAAAACATCGCTGGGCTGTTCGAATTCCGCCTCGTGCACAACACGGGTGCCGCTTGGGGAATCTTCTCCAACTCCACCTTCGCGCTAGGAATCTTCAGCCTAGCGGTGTGCGTCATCATGCTCATCATGCTTTTCACGTATGTCCGCTCGTATGGAGACCTTGTCCAAGCTGCGTCATTGTCCCTCGTGTTCGCGGGGGGTCTGGGCAATGCGATTGACCGCCTTTCCCTTGGCTACGTCATCGACTTCATTAAAACCACGTTCATCGACTTCCCTGTGTTCAACGTTGCAGACATCGGCGTCACCTGCGGAATC
>JAFUCW010000224.1 GCA_017459485.1 Eggerthellaceae bacterium
CGCCCCGCGTGCAGCATACAGCGCCATTCGCGCTCACTGTGTTGAGTCGATAGGGCTTGTCAGCGTGGCTGGAAACAAGGCTTTGATGCAGAAGGCGGGCTACGTCTTCGAGCGTCGCCTCAGAGATAAGGCCCAGTCGGGCACGGTTCGGCATACTGACGCATCGGAACTCAACGCACTCGACACAATTGATATCGAAGTAAAGGCATCAAACCGAGATTTGCACGACGCCTGCAACAACCAGCTTTACAAGATTGCTAATAGCACGGGAATGGGGTACTCGGACCTCGGCAAGATCTTCCGCAGGCTTTTCTTGAAAGGCTCTTCGGACAAAAAGAGCGGCGACGTGAAGCTGCTCTCGCTCGAGCAGCCCGACTACTATGCTTTCGTCGCGAACAATGCTGAGTTGCTGAAGGAGGCGGTCCGAGATGCGGTCTCTAACAATCTTCCCGAAAACCAGCGTCTGCTGGCGCCGACACGGGAGAAGACGTTCCGCTTGCCGCAGGAGGTGAAATTCAAGTATGACGCCTCCGAGAAGGACCAGTCGCTAGTGGATAAAAACGTGTACGACGGCTATCGGGCCTCTGCCTGTCCCCGGTCCGATGGGGAGAAACGTTTCGAAGAATTCTGCCAGTCGTCCCCTCGGGTTAAGTGGTTCTACAAGAACGGTGACAAAGGAAGCGAGTATTTCTCTATCGTCTACTTAGACAACGCAGGTCGAGATCCCCTATTCTTCCCTGATTACATCTTGGAAGATAGCGAAGGTACGATTTGGATCATCGAGGCCAAGGGCGGCCAGAAGAAGTCAGGCGAGAGCGAGAACATAGACCGGTTCGCTGGGAAGAAGTTCGATGCGCTGCAGTCCTACATCGGGCGTCATCCGGGTCTGAAGATGGGCTTCGTCCGCTATGACCAGAAGAGCCAGCGCCTGTGCATAAACACCGAGCAGTACACAGAAGACCTCGACACGTTCTTCTGGAAGCTGCTGAAGGACGTACTGTAAGGCGAGCGCCTTCTGCAAGGAAGCGCATTGTCGATAGTTCGAAGGGGAGCGAATCATGGGCTCAACTTTTCAATCAAACGACACCTCGATTTCCGAGATTCTTGGCCAGATAGACAAAGGGCTAGTACAGCTTCCCGACTTCCAGCGGGGATGGGTTTGGGATGACTACAGGATTCGAGCGCTCATTGCAAGCATCATGAACTCCTACCCCGTCGGCGCCCTCATGTTCTTGAAGTATGGCGGCGACACTGTCCGCTTCCGAAGGCGGCTGTTTACGGGGGCGACGAATGACGCCACCCCAGACTCTCTTGTCCTGGATGGGCAGCAGCGACTAACTTCTATATACAACGCGATGTACTGCACGACTCCCGTGCCGACGAAAACGGAGAAAGGCCAGGAGACAAAGCGGTACTACTATCTCGACATCAGAAAATGCCTGGACGGGGAAACCGATACCGTCGATGCAATCCTTTCAATTCCCGACGGCAGGCAAATCAAGTCGAACTTCGGCCGCGATATAGATCTTGACCTATCCAGCCGTGAAAGGGAATTCAAGGAGTTGATGTTCCCCTTGAGCATCGTGTTCAACACGGCCGAATGGTTGTCCTGGACCAACGGGTGCAAGCAGCACTACGGCTACGGGGACGCCGAGAAAGCCGAACTCATCGACAAGTTCATATCGAAGGTTCTCGTCAGCATTCAGAACTATAAGGTTCCAGTCATCGCAGTGGACAAGGAAACCCCGAAGGAGGCCGTGTGCCAGGTCTTCGAGAACGTCAATACGGGAGGCGTGTCTCTCACCGTGTTCGAGCTGGTGACCGCATCGTTTGCGGCCGACAACTACCCGCTTAGGGAAGACTGGGAGGGTGATGAAAAGACGGGTGTGCTTGGCAGATCTAGTAGGATGATTGACGGATCTCCCCTTCTGGAGGACGTGACGGCTACAGACTTCCTTACGTCATTAGCGCTTGTTTCGAGGTATTGGGCATGGAAAGACGGCGGCCTAGCGGTGAGCTGCAAAAAGAAAGACGTTCTATCGCTAACGCTTGCCGAGTATAAGAAGTACGCTGATGCCCTTGAGGCGGGCTTCGTGCAGGCAGCGCATTTCTTGGGCGAGCAGCACATCTACTCAACCAACGACACGCCTTACTCTACCCAGCTGATTCCTCTTTCGGCACTTTGCACAATCCTGGGCAACCGGGCGCATGACTCCGAGGTTCGCAAGAAGCTTTCTCGCTGGTACTGGTGTGGGGTATTCGGGGAAATGTACGGAGGTGCTAACGAGACAAGGTACGCAAACGATGTGACGGGCGTAATGGCTTGGGTTGACGGCTCCACCGACGAGCCAGACACTGTGGCAAGGGCGTACTTCCATCCGACCAGACTTCTAACGTTGCAAAGCAGGCAAAGTGCGGCCTACAAGGGCGTGATGGCGCTAATACTGCAGCAGGGGGCAGTTGACTTCATGAGTGGCGCTGCGATGGATTTCGCCTACTACAACAACAACCCAGTCGACATACACCACGTCTTTCCTAAAGACTACTGCAACAGGCAGGGACATCCGAAAAGGAAATGGAACTCCGTTGTGAACAAGACGCCAATTGCAGCTCGAACAAACAGGGTGCTGAAGGGAGACGCCCCTAGCTGCTATGCCGCAAGGATAGAAAGGGATGGGCACGTAAGCCCTGAAGACCTCGACTCCTACGTTGCTACGCATGTTATCGACGTAGCGCTGTTTCGCTCCGACTCTTTCGACGAGTACTTTGTCGAGAGGGCGAAAGGTCTGCTGACGCTAATATCATCCTCGATGGGCAAGGCGATAACGAATCTCGACAGTGACGAGATCATCGATGGCTTCGGCGCACCACTGACTCAGCAGGATGGGGTTCGGTAAGTTTGGGAGAATCTGTCGATAGTGGTGAGATGCATGTCGATGGGCGGGGGTCTGAACTCGCCGATGCCCTTCCCGTGGCTCAGATTGCAGAAACAGTTTACAGCTTCGGGTCGTTGATCCAGCATGTTGACGACATAGCCAACAAGATGGCATCTAAGAGTATCGAGGCTTCTCAGGTTGGGAAGGCTCTTCAAGGCTTTCGGCTTTCAATTGATGCAACAAGCACGATCTACGACAATCTTCCGCGCGTGAGTCTGAACTTGGACATTTTTGCCAGCGCGCTCTCTGAGGTCGTTCGTGGCATGGAAGTTGCGCCAGCGGCACTCGAGCGGCTTTCTAGTTACTTTGACCTAGCTTTCGAATCTCTTGCGTCCAGCTTTCCTGAAGTTGACTGGCGGGCTTTGAGGAACGGTCACAGAATGTGGGGGAAGTATGGCTGGGTCGTTTGCGACGGCTTCCCTGTCTCGTACGTCTCCGACCCTCCCCAATCCTTGAATGAAGCCAATGCTCTAGCAATGAAAGTGATGCGCAGTGCACAACTTGAGGAGATGTTCGACGAGCTTCTGGAGAGCATCCCCAAGGCGAAGGATGCAAAAGAGGCTATCGTCCTGTACAGAGAGAGGCGTTATAAACCCTGTGCCATGATGCTCTTTTCGCTCATAGATTGCGAGCTCTACAAAGAAGATTGGCGCATGTACGGCCGCGAAGGAAAGGGGAACCCATCGCGGCCGCTGAATGCAATGCGCCAAACAGAAGATGTCAGCTCCACGTTCGCGCTGAGCGCAGAGGGCGCGTTCCATGCTCAACAGTGTTTTTACAAAAGCGGCGGAGGGGCTTTCCGGAGAGAGAACGAAGGGGAGCTCAATAGGAATTTTCTTATGCACGGCATGACATACAAGCGCGTAACCAGGCAGTCGTGCACCAAGCTGTTCGCATTGCTCAATTGCATCTGCAGGCTGAAAATGCGGCGCGGGAGCAGCTAATCTTACCGGCCTTTTCTGCACAGGGGACACTTGGACCGTCCGTGGTGCCTGCGGTCAATCCGCTGCTGCCATTCGTGTCCTTTGCTACATCTCCACCAGGCTAGTTTTGAAGAGCCCGGCTTGACATCCCATGGTGTAAGATCGCCGTTCAACGTTGGATGCCACTCCGCCGCCAGCCCAGGATTAATACTGGCAAGGCTAACGCATCGAGGACAGCCGCTTCCGTACATCAGAGCTTTGTATGACGCTTGCCAAGAACCATGCTTCGGGCATTCGCACTCGATAGGGAGTCTGCTGTCAGCGTATGAGCCAACGACAACAAAATCGCCGTTGGCATAACGCTTGTTAGCTCTCGACAGGTCTTCGAGGAATTGTTCTTGGGTCTTGCATCGCGATTTCCCCCTTTCCGCAGAAGAGCACTTCGGGCAGCCGGCGCCATTCATGAGAGTGTTTGCCTTCGTCTGCCATCTACCGTGTTCGGGGCACTCGCACTCTATGTCGTCCTTGCTTCTCGTGTATTCGCCCACAACCACGAACTCTCCGTTTGCGTAGTGGCGATTTTTCTTGGCAAGCCTTTCCAAGAACTCGCCATGGGTAATTCGCTTTTCGCCGATCCGGCATTTGGGACACTGGCTGGCATGGTGGATTAGGTTGCTTGGAGTCGTGGCCCATTGACCGTGCATCGGGCATAAGCAGACTATCGGTTCTGTCGACTTAGCATAGACACCCACTACTTCGAACTCACCGTTGGCATAATGGACGTTCTTTTCTTTCAGCTCGGATATGAACTGCTCATGAGTTCGGAGTTGCGAATGGGCGCTTTTGCGTTTGGTGCCCTTTTGGGTAGCGTGAGACTTAGCTACTCCGCACTTGGGGCAACCTGTGCCACGCAATAACAAATTGGGGGTTGTTGCCCAAGCCCCATGTTCGTGGCAACGGCACTCGATCTTTGTTTTGCTGTTCACGTACTTGCCGACAACGATAAATTTTCCGTTGGCATAGTCTTGGTTTTTCTCAACGAGCTTTTCCAAGAACTCATCTTGGGTAGGCTTTACCAAACCAGCGCATTTTGGGCATCCTCCACCGAGATTGATGATCACAGCTGGTTTCGTTGACCACCCATATCCGCAAACCTTGCATCGAAACTCAACCTTGGTATTTGCATTCTTGTACTCGCCGAGTGGCTCGATGCTGGGATTCGCTTCTGCTACTTCCTCGACGAAACGCTCCTGCGTTCTTGCAGTAGGGTCGATGAAGCCAGGGTGCCGCCTGTATTTCGGGCATCCCTTGCCCTGCCGTATCGACCCTGTTGTCGTCTTCCACTCGTGCCCACAAATCTTGCACTTCACCATCAGGGGTTTCGACGCGCCTTCGTACTCGCCGAGAACTTCGACATCGGGACTGAGTGCCGCGATTTCGGCAACAACCTCATCGTGGGTTTTCTTTATCTCGTTGGCACAGCGTGGGCAGCCTTTGCTGTTGGGTAGCGTGATTACTGTAGGGGCCCATTCGTAGCCGCAGACATTGCATCTGCAATCGACCTTGTTCTGAACTCCCGTGTATTCACCGATGACCTCGAATTGCCCTTCGGCGTAATGTGGGTTGCTCTCCGCTAGTTCCGCCTTGAATTCTTCTTCTGATTTTAGAACCGTCCGGCTCGATGCCTTGGCTCGAAGAGACTTCCATTCCCTTTCCGAGAACGACAAATCGGACTCGACCATGGAAAGGACATCGGCGACAAGTTTCTTCAATGCGGGCTGTCCTTTTTCGCTCCACAGGTCGAAGGGGTAAACCCGTACATCTTCGCTATAGATTTCGAACGGCTCTCGGCATTGGTCGTAAACCATAAGCAGTCTTATGCCTGCATCCCGACACCTGCGGGCTTTCTCCAGATCCTTCTCGAATCGGTTTTTGTGCCAGAACCACGATCCGTATTCGATGGCGAGATGATGGACAGGAACGTAGATGTCCAGCTCGGATCCAATGGCGGTTTTGTCTCTGTTCAGGACGGCCTCTTCGCCCAGCGACTTCTCAAGTGCAACGCTTAGAATTTGCTCGACTCTTGATGTTCCGGATCGGCTACAGCGGGGGCAGCCGGCCCCTCTCAGTAGTAAAGCTTCGGGCTTGGCCTTCCAGTTGTTATCGCAGACAAGGCAGCGACATGCTATCGGCGTTTTGCTCGATTCGTATTCGCCGGTGACTTCGAACTTTCTTGTTGCGTAATACTCGTTGTCTCGGGCGAGTTCTTCTAAGAACTGCTCATGGGTTTTTCGAGATGCCAAGCCACGACGCTTCGCCGAGCATTCTGGGCAATCGCTTCCGTTGTGAACGAGATCGTAGGCGGTTCTCGACCAGCGGTTGCCACAAACAAGGCAATGGCATTCGATATGGTTATCGACCCCATCGTACTTGCTCAAGATTTCAAACTCCCCGTTGGCATAGTGCCGATTGCCTCTTACAAGTTCTTCGACAAACTCAGCATGGCTCTTTCTTGTTGGGCTTTTGTATCCAGGATGGTTTCGCCAGTTGCTGCAGCCTTGCCCTACGGCAAGGAGCCTTGTGCCAGTTGTAGTCCATTCGTGGTTGCAGATGGCGCAACGAACTCTTAGCGGCTGCGTCATTTTTTCGTAGGGTGACAGCAATTTGATATCGGGGTGTTTGGCGGCAAGCTCCGATAAAAAGCTCTCGGGGTCTTTCGCTTTCGCGTCCACCCAGCCTGGATGTCGCCGGAAGTTCGGACAACCGTGGTTTGCGAGCAAGTCAGCGGGCTGAGCATCCCAGCTGTGGTCGCAGACGAGGCAATGCGTGCGTATCCTTGTTTTCCGGTCGGTGAACGAACCGAGTATTTCTATATCGCCGTTAATGAACTGGTCGTTCTGTTTGGACAGCCTGGCAAAAAACTCTGAGTCGGTCATCCTATTCGCGCACTTTGGACAACCTGAGCCATTCAGCAGCGATGACGGAGTGGTTTCCCATTTGCCATGCTTGGGGCAGCGGCAAGCAATGTGCTTTAGCGCTCCCTGGTATTCGCCAACAACCTCGAAGTCCTTGCCGGCATACCTTCTGTTCTTCATTTCGAGCTTCTCAAGGAACCTCTTATGGTCCATCCTGTTGGGACCCTTGTCGTTGCCGTCGCATTTAGGGCATCCCTGTTTTTTCAGGTGGTCTGGCCGACGTTCAAATGCGTTGCCACATCTCGAACATCGGCATTTAATCTTTGTTGTGGCGTTCTCGTATTGGCTCTCGAGAAAGAAAGCACCGGACGCAAATAACGGGTTAGATTCCGCTAGCTCCTGTATGTAACCTGCGTTGGTCTTTCTTGTGCCCATATATTCAACTTTGACAGAGCATCTATTTTACCCAGGATGATTATAGTAGAAGAAAATCCTATGAAAGGATGTAGAGGGATTAACTCCGTCACATGAAGACGAAAATGATCACCTTTGTTGTTGGGTGTTTTAGCTACTAAAGCCCCTTCGCTTGTGGCATCAGGGTATACCGGCGAAGGGGCTAAACGTGGAAATGCCCCGGCCAGGAGCGCGTCCCGGCCGGGGCCGCTATCGCCGCTCGGAGGTCCTAGGCGGCGGAAAGCGCGTTGCGGTAGTGGCGAACCATTGCGCGGTCGTTGCTCAGCACCAGCATGCTCACGATGTCGAATCGGATCATGGTCTGCTCGAGACCGTCGGTCTGCGCCAGGTAGGCTGCCGCTGCCTTCTCGCATGCTGCGCGGTCGGGCTTGTCCTCAGGGAACCCATCGCCGGCGTCTCCGAGGATGTTGCAGTTCACGAACACCAGGTCGTCCTCGTCGCGCGCGATGAAGTCCACGCTGTTCTTGCCCGACTTCCAGCCGTCTTCGACGATCTCGAACCCGCGCATTTCCAGGAACTTGCGGATGCCTGCCATCGCCTTGGTCTTGGTTGCCTTGTTCATTTGTGACCTCCTTTGGTTGGTGGCCGCCCCCTGCGGGCTGGCCTTGTGGCTTCGCGGCCATCGAGGTTCCCGGAGGCTGCAAGGGGGGAATGCGAAAACCCGGAGGGCTTGAGTTTTTGGCCATGGTCTTGGGTGGATAGCCGAAAAGTTTTTCGCGGCCCTTGCGGCCTGTTGAGGGGTTCTCGATGAAGCTGCGGAAGGCTCAAGGCGGGACCGCGGGGTGGTGGGCGCATGTCCAGGAGGGCGGTAAGGCAACCAAGGCCAAGGCGACGGCGGGACGTGCCCATGCATGAGCAGGGAATCCGCGAGGACGGTAAAATGGTTGCGGAAAGGAAAGCATGCCTATATCGCAAGCGACAATCGAGACGAACCGCCTGCTGCTACGGCACTGGGAAGACGCCGACGCGGAAAGCCTCTACGAGTACGCGAAGGACCCTGCGGTTGGCCCGATTGCAGGCTGGCCGGCGCATAGGAGCATCGACGAGAGCCTGGAGATCATACGCACCGTGTTCGATGACCCCGAGACCTACGCCGTATGCCTCAAGCGCGACAACGTTGCCATAGGAGCGATAGGCCTAAAGTTCGGCGACAATGCCGACCTGGCTGATGCTGACGACGAGGCAGAACTTGGCTACTGGATAGGGAAGCCCTTCTGGGGCCAAGGGCTTATCCCCGAAGCCGTCAATGCAATTCTTGCGCATGCCTTTGAAAACCTGGGGCTTGCCAGGGTGTGGGCTGGCTACTACGAGGGCAACGACCGGTCGCGCCGCGTGCAGGAGAAATGCGGCTTCCACCATCTGTGGACTAGCGAGGGCGTGGACGTGCCGCTCATGAGCGAGAAGCGCACGGGGCACGTGAGCTGCATCACGCGCGAGGAATGGGACGCTCCGGCCTCTTAAGCAAGCGCAGCCCGAAACAGCCAGCGGGCGAACCTGAATATGTAGCGTATAGCGGTTGCGGCAATCACCTCCCCTAGTCTATGACGGCTCCGCCGTAGAACTCGTCGAAGGTCGGGTGGCGCCAGGCGAGCATAGAGGTGGACACCATGATGGTGCCGTACTTCGAGTCGCTTCCCTCGCAGTAGACGCGCTTCCAGGTTCCTTCGAGGTGGAACTTGACGGGCAGGCAGCGGAACTCGTCCTCGGTGAAGTAGCGGTAGTTCCGTTTGATGCGGTCCCACTCCTCGCGGGATACCATCTTGCTGGCCATGACGGCTCCTTTCCGGCGCGGGCCGGATGCGACCCGCGCCTATCGTCGTGGTTTACTTGCGCGGCTTGATGCGGCAGGTCTCGCCGCCGACGTAGTTGTTCGGGTTCCAGCTGTAGTCGCCGTCGTGGTCGTAGAGGGCCACGTAGGGGACGCCCTTCTTGAAGCTCGGCGCATCGTCCGACCCGAACCCCACGACCGGGTAGGAGTC
>JAFUCW010000225.1 GCA_017459485.1 Eggerthellaceae bacterium
AGTTCCGCAAGGGCAAGCCGGCTCTTATCTCTTCGTCCCTTGAGCCGCTGATCGGCGAAAAGAATGCCAAGGGCATAGTGGGCAAGATCGTTGACATTCTGTCCATCTTCGCTACCGTGGCTGGCGTGGTTACCTCGCTCGGTTTGGGCGTGCTGCAGATTAACGCAGGTGCAAACTATCTGTTCGGTCTTCCTATCAACCTAGGCGTGCAGATTGCTATCATCGCGGTCATTTCGGTCATTTATATCGGTTCATCTGTTGCTGGCATCGACAAGGGCATCAAGGTCATCGGCGACCTGAATCTCTACATTGCCATTGGCGTGCTGGTTGTGTGCTTCCTTGTTGGACCGAAAGTCGATGCGCTGAACAACCTGGTCGGCGGTCTGGGCGACTACTTCGGCACCTTCTTCCAGAGTTCGTTGGGCATGGACGCCTACGGCGACAACAGCTGGATGCTTGGCTGGCGTATCTTCTACTGGGCATGGTGGATTGCATGGGCTCCGTTTGTGGGCGTGTTCATTGCGCGTATTTCCCGCGGTCGCACGATTCGCGAGTTCGTGGCTGGCGTGCTGCTGGTTCCCGCTGTGGCGTCTATCCTCTGGTTTGCCGTGCTTGGCTCCATGGGCCTGTCCCTGGCCGAGACCGGCGGAATCTCGGCCGAACAGGTCGCCAGCATCGCTGCTTCGCCCGAGACAGGCCTGTTCCTGGTCCTGTCCCAGTACCCGCTTGGCACAATCATCTCCATCGTGGTGCTGGTGCTCATCTGCACGTTCTTCATTACCTCTGCGAACTCTGGCACGTTCGTGCTGGGCATGCTGTCTTCAGACGGCAACCTGAACCCCTCGAACGCCAAGAAGATTCTCTGGGGCGTTGTGCAATCCGCACTGGCGGTTGCGCTGCTTATGGCTGGCGGCCTGAAGCCGCTGCAGACCATCTCCATTGCGGCAGCGTTCTTGTTCATCTTCATCATGATTGCCATGATGTTCTCGTTGGTGAAGGCTTTGCAGGCCGACAAGGAAACGCCCAACGTGGGCGATCCGGACTTTGTGCCCGATCCAAAAACGGCAGCTATGGAAGCCGACGCTTCGTAGCAAAGCTTCTGGCAGGTCTGAAAGGCGCTCCAAAGGGGCGCCTTTCGCTTTGTCGGGGGATGTTTAATAATAAAATAATCGCGCTAATAAAATCTGCGATAATGGAGCCAGGGACAACAATAAATCACTAAGGAGGACCAGCTATGGAATTCTTGGAAATGACTCCCGAGCAGCTTAAAGAAGTTTTTATGCTTCCAACGCCCGAAGAAATGATGGCGTATTTCGAGCAGAACGATATTGTCCTTCCCCAGAAGTCGCCTTGGGAATGGCCTGCTGAAACCGAGAAGTTCACACGCGTTATCTGGCAGAAGGTCATGTTTCCACCGCGCGATGTTTGCGAAGAGGGAGACCACGACTTCGAGTTTACAGGCAAATGCGAAATGTCGCGCAACGAAGCCACCATGCCTGGTTCGTGCTTCAGCCGCGAGCAACGTTGCACGAAATGCGGCACGCTGAAGTGGGTGCGTGACAAGGAGCCCGAACCCGAGCCTGTGGCTGCAGAGTAGCCCGAACTTACAAACTGTTGCGCAAGGCGGTACCCTGTGCCGCCTTTTTGCGTGTCTGAAAAGGCGTTTCTGGCGGTATGCATGCTATCAGCGATATAATGGGGTACGGGTACAAAATGTCGAAAGGGTGTTTATGTCAACGACAGTTTGGACGCGTCAAGTGCCGCAGGTTTGGGACGAGATTCAAAATACCGGCCGCTACCTTGTGCTAGAAGAGTATGTACGCGCGAAAAACGGCGAGATTTCCGACTACTACATAGAGCTCTATCGTTGGTTCACTGAAGAGGCTCGCAGCCGCTATACTATGCCTGACGAGGCAAAATTTCCCATTTGGGTGACGGTGGACGAAGGGCAGAAGCTTCCGCCGGCACCCCAGACCATCTGCCTGACTCTTGAAGTGCCCGACGATGCGCTGGCAATCGTCGACTATGACCAGTGGGGCTATCGGGAGAACCACGGGTACGTTCCGCTGGACGTCGACGACGAGCGCGCCCACAACGAGGAGCTGAAGCGCTACGGCATTGGAAATGAGGCAGCTCTCATCACGGGCGAGCAAGGCAACTTCTATCCGCAGATCAAGCGCAAGATCCAGGCAAGCTGGCAGCGGGTTTTCGACGCTCCGAATCCGCGTATGGACTTAAATGTGGGGGCAATCTGGCAAATTGTTCCCGAATGGGTCAAAGAAGTGGAGTTCTACGACGAAACCTATGCCGACCAATGGGCCGAAGACTTCAGCGAGTAGCACCCGTCCTGTGAACGAACGATTCTGGCGCTCAGGTCAAAGATGTGTACACAAATTTGAATAAGCACGATTACCTTATGCATATAAGTAACATTCGCCAATAATATGTACACATTTCGCCTTGACCAGAAGGTAAGCGACTGAAGATCGGCGGACCAACAGACCGAAAGAGAGCATGTCATGTCCGACACGATCACCCTCTACACCCAGCAGGCCCAGGTAGTGCTCGACACCATTGAGCGCGACGGCTTTTCGCGCGTGAGATGGGAGTACATCCAAAGTAAGTACGGCGAAGACAGTTGGGCGTTCCGTCAGGCCTATGCGTTCTTTGCGCAAACTGCGCCAAGCATTGTTGCACTACCCGAAGGGGCG
>JAFUCW010000226.1 GCA_017459485.1 Eggerthellaceae bacterium
ACGTCGAGCAGCGTTTCGCTCAAGCCGCCGGCGGAGCCGTGATGGGGCACCTTCACGATGTCGGCATGGTGGATCGCCCCCGCTTCCACGATCGGGTCGAGCACGTCGGCTTCGGCATCGCCGCTCGTGAACACGGTCCAGTCCACCACGCCGTCCCGGTTGCAATCCGCCTGCAGCTCGACGACCAGGCTGTCGGAGTTGCCCCCTTCGTCGGCGAACGCTTCGGGGGCGATCACGGTTGCGTGGAAGCAGCCGAAGTCGAGCTCATCCCCCACTTCCAAAGCCGCGATGTCGAAGCCTTCCATCTGCTCCATCAGCTTCTTGCAGTTCGCGCCATCGCAATCGAGAAAATCTGACGCGACGCAGACGCGGCCGGTCGAGACGACGTCAAGGACGGCGCCCAGAGAACCGCAATGGTCGTCATCCGGATGAGTGATCAGAACTGCATCCAGATGCCTGACGTCGTGGCGTGCAAGCCCCTTGAGGACGCTCGCTTCCTGGTTCCCCGTGTCCACGAGCAACGAAGACCCTCCGCTGCGAAGCACGAACGCGTCGCCCTGCCCAACGTCGAGCATGACCACCTCGGTTCCATGGGCAAGAGGAAACAGCGCAACAGCAGCGAAAACCAAGGTAGACAGGGCAGCAATGAAGCGCAGGGCGCCCTTTCGGGAAGGGCTGGGCCAACGCCAAAGCACGAAGGCGGCCAGACCGCACAACGCAACAGAGACAAACCACGCAGGCGCGCACACGACCGTCGCTGCATAGGGAACCGAGGCCAGCAGCTCGACCGCTTTGCAGAACAGCTGAGCGCACAGACACATGAAAGCGGCAGGAAGCGTCGCGAAAGGCGCGATCGCGCCCACGATGCCGGCAACGATGCCACCCACGCAGAGGAAGGTAAACGCAGGCGTAGCTACAAGGTTGGCAACGGGTGCAACCAGAGAAACCTGCCCGAACAGCGCCAGGGTCACAGGGAGCGTGAACGCAATTGCAGCACTAGTCATGCCAAGGACGGCGCATGCACCCGAAAACCTTCCTCCCATCAGCACTTCGAACCAATGCCCTGCATACGAAGCGAAAAGGACGATTCCCGCTGTTGCAAGCGCCGAGAGCAGAAAAGAGACGGAAACGCTTAAACGGGGGCATAGCACGACCAAGGCTATGATGCAAAACGAGAGCGCATTGAGCGCGAACCCGCGTCGTTTCCCAAAATACGAAAGGACGGTGCACGATGCCATAGCGCATGCACGCAACGCCGAATGCGGAGCTCCGGTGAGCAAGACGAACAGCACGCATACAACGACCTGCACCGACACGACCAGGCCGCGCGTGCAGCGAAGAGCACTCAATGCAAGGGTGAGGGCGGCAACGGTAATGCTCAAATGGGCCCCCGAAACTGCTACCAGGTGGGCCAAACCCGCACGCTTGACCGTACCGTAGAGCGAACTGTCGAACAGATCCTTGCGGTCCCCGAACACAAGAGAGCGCATGAACAGCGCTCCTTCTCCTTCCTGTCGTTCGAACATGGCAATGCCACGCTCACGCACAAAAGATATTGCTCCCAGAA
>JAFUCW010000227.1 GCA_017459485.1 Eggerthellaceae bacterium
GTCGCGCACGCCGCCGCCGTTTTCGATGTGCAGGCCGCACTTCGCGATAGCTTCCACGATCGCCAGATTCTCCTGCACGCCGGAGCGGGCGCCGTCCAAATCCACCACGTGGATCCACTGCGCACCCGCGTCGGCAAACCGTTTCGCCTGATCGACAGGATCGTCGTTGTAGACCGTTACCTGGTTATAGTCGCCCTTAGCCAAGCGCACCGCGCGTCCGCCCAGAATGTCTATAGCAGGAAGCAGATACATGGTCGTCCTTTCGTTTCAAGCAGCACGAACTGGAAGCGAATAAGCTGCTTTTCCTGAAGCAGGCGTTTTTGAGCAGGTGCCTGTTCACCTTGAGCAGGCATCAGGGGGACTGCTCGGTCACCTCTTCACCTCTTCACCTCTTCATATCTACCATCATACATAATAGACGCAGGGCTCTTGGTAATACGGCAACATAGCATCGTGCGTTAGAAACAACATGCCTTCGGCTTTGGCCTGGCAGATCATCACGCGGTCGAATGGGTCGTGATGCGGCGGCGCGCCATCGGGGCGCTGTAAGGTATCCAGCAAGAACGTGTGGCGCTCTTCCAGGGGCGTGTCGTAGAACCCGCATTCGGCGGCATACTCCATCAGATCTGGAGCGGAAATGGCCATCCGATCGGGATATTTCTCATGTTTGATAGCCACTTCGAGCATTGCCATGGCGCTGTAATGAATCTCGTTGCTATCATCCAGAATAAGCCTGCGGGCTTCGCTGGAAAGCTTGTTGTCCTCCAGGCATGCCCAGACGAGCAAATGGGTGTCCAAAAGCAACCTCATAGGTATTCCTCGAAAAGCCCCGCGATTTCATCGTTTGCTCGACCGAAAAAGACATCGTCGTCGGGACATTCGAACTTGCCCTTGGCCACCCCTAGACGGCGTTTGGGCTTTTCGGGCTCGTAGAGGGAAATCTTGAGCACCGGATGTCCATGGCGGGCAACAATATAATACGGCACCAGGCCTTCTTCAATCTCTTTCGCCATACGCGAAAGGTTCGTTTTCGCATCATGCATGTTCACCTGGGGCGCTTCAACAAAAGCTGGCATAGCACCTCCCAAAATCGAACTAAGTTAGCTAAATTATACCAGATTGAAGGGCCCCGATCCGCAGTATCGGGGCCCTTCGTGGGAGGGACATGTCTTTCAGGGGGGCTCGCCTATTTGCCGATTGCCGCAAGCGCACTCTGGGCTGCTACCCGCCCGTAGAACAGAGGAGCAACAGCTTCTCTTCCACCCCGAACAGGACGCCGCTATCCGATAAGGTTCACGAAATTGCGCAGCACAGCAAGCCCTGCGTCGGAGCTTTTTTCCGGATGGAACTGGATGCCGAAACAGGTGTGGTTGTAGTCCACGAAACATGGGAAGGTGATGCTATGCGTGGTGGTCGCCTGCGTGTAGGCGGAGTCGGGCGCGGTGTAGCTGTGGGTGAAGTAGAAATGCTCGCCTTCCGGGATGCCTTCGAGCAGCGGCGTGTCGCAACCGGGCAGCTTTTCGACCGAGTTCCAACCTACGTGGGGCACCTTGAAAAAGGCGCCAGCAGCATCCTGGGACGGCATGCGGTCGCACACACCTGGCAGGATTCCCAAGCCCGGCGGCAGCGCGTCTCCATTTTGCGCGTGTTCGGCCCCCGCTTCGAACAGCAGATGAAGTCCCAGGCAAATGCCCAGAAACGGCGTGCTGGCAACGATAGCGTCGCGCACGGCGTCCATCTGGCCGCTTACCTGCATAGACGCACTGGCATCGGCGAACGCCCCTACCCCGGGAAGCACCACTGCCTGCGCTCGCGCGATGTCGGCCGGGTCCGTAACCACCCGCACATCGCTCGCACCAGCAACTTCGAGCCCCTTCTGCACCGACCGCAGGTTGCCCTTGGCGTAATCAACAACAGCTATCAAAACAAGCTCCTAAACCCCAAAACCCCCTGATCAACAGCTCTCATAGCCACTCCCAGGTCCACCTGCTCAAGCCGATCCCAGGTCCACCAAAGTCAGCGAGGTCACTCCTCGTGCCCCAGATTCGTGCGCCTTTGGCCCGCCGCGCACTTCGGTGCGCAAGGGACAACACACGCGCGAAGATGGGGCGCGAGGAGCGGCCGCAGCGTCGACCGGGCCGCCGTTCGCCAGAACGGCGGACTTCACAGTGCCCCCTTCGTGGTGGGCAGTTCGCCGGCGATGCGGGGGTTGATGCGGGTGGCGTCGCAGAGCGCGCGGCCGGCGGCCTTGAAGGAGGCTTCCAGGATGTGGTGGCTGTTTTCGCCGCTGAAGCTGCGGATGTGCAGCGTGATGCCCGCGTGGGACGCAAGCGCGATGAAGAACTCCTTAGCAAGCGTCGTGTCGAAGGTGCCCACCATTTCGATGGGCAAATCCACCGCGTAGTGCAACTGGCCGCGCCCGGACATGTCCACCGCGCCCAGGACCAGCGCCTCGTCCATGCACAAGAAGCTGTTGCCGTAGCGCACGATTCCCCGCTTGTCCCCCAGGGCCTTTGCAAATGCCTGCCCCAGCACGATCCCCACGTCTTCGACCGTATGATGAGCGTCCACCTCGATGTCGCCTTTCGCCCGCACGTCCAGGTCGAACAGGCCGTGGCGCGTAAACGCGTCCAGCATGTGGTCGAAAAACGGAACGCCTGTGGACACGTTCGCCACACCCGTGCCGTCTAGGTTCAACGCCAGGCGGATATCGGTCTCCTTAGTGGTGCGCGCAAGCTCCACCATGCGCACTACGTCGGGCGTGGGACGCGCCGCTGGGCCGTCCGAAGCGTCGACAACAGTGTCTTTCACCTGGTCGGGCAGCTGCTCGAAGTCTTCTCTGCTTGAGCCATTCGTGTTCAACTCCTACCGCCTTCCTATCAAACCGTGCTTGCAAGCCTTGCTTGATGCGCGCAATTGCCTGCACCAGCAGCGAGCTACCATCCTATCGTTTGAATGTGTACATTTTCTCATTATATGAAGCATTATTGTCTACATTTCACCCTAATTGTCCAAAAATATGTACACATTTTTGAATCATCCCCTTACATTCGACGGCTCGCCTACTTCCGCAACCTCCATGGCTACCGCAGCCTCCAAGGCCATCGCGGTCTCCATGTCTACCACAGCCCCATGGCTACCGTAAGCCTCCCTGTTCCTGTTATTCCTGACCAAGGTACTCCCTCTCCTGGTCCAGGATGCGGGCGAGACCCTTGAGGAACGCGTCGTTTTGCTCAGGCGACCCGATGCTCACCCGCAGACAGTCAGCCGTGAGCGCGTTTGAACTGAAGTTGCGAACCAGCACTCCCTGACCCAAAAGCCGCTCCCACACGTAGGCGGCCCGGTCCACGCGCAAGAGCAGGAAGTTGGCCCCCGAAGGCCACACCTCAACGTTGCTGAACCGAGAAAGCTTTGCAAAGACGCGTTCGCGCTCGGACACGATCTGCGCCGTACGTTGCGCAAACAGTTCCCGTCGGCGAAACACCTCGAGTGCCACCATTTGCGAAAGCGCGTCCACCGAATAGGGTTGGCGCACCTTCTGCAACTCCCGAATGACCTCGGAACTCGCAAGCAGGTACCCCACGCGCGCGCCAGCCAAGCTGTACGCTTTAGAAAACGTGCGTAAAATGGCCAGGTTCTTGTGCCTGGCCAAAAGAGGCACCGCACTCGTTCCATCCGGCGCGAATTCGCCGTAGGCTTCGTCGACGACCACCAAGGCATCGGTAGCGTCCAGCAGGCGCTCGACGAACCCCGGATCGGCAACGTCGCCCGTGGGATTGTTGGGAGTACACACATGCAGGTAGTCGATGTCCCCCGCAGATACGCGATCGATCACGGATGCCTCATCGATGCGGCAA
>JAFUCW010000228.1 GCA_017459485.1 Eggerthellaceae bacterium
ATAGACAGAAAATATGTACACTATATCTGAATGCGATGCAAAGAGAGCTTGAAATGCCCAGGAAGTCCATAAAGGGGCCAAATAAGGACCAGAGAGCCCAAGATATAATGCAACAAACAAGAGAAGGAGATCGACATGAGCAACATCCACACATCAGCAGACCAATTAATCGGCAAGACGCCTTTGCTGGAGCTTGCCCACATCGAACGGGACCTGGAGCTTAACGCCAAAGTGGTCGCGAAACTGGAGCTCTTCAACCCAGCAGGCTCGGTGAAAGACCGTATTGCGAAGGCGATGATCGAAGACGCAGAGGAACGCGGCGCGCTGAAGCCGGGCGCCACGATCATCGAGCCCACAAGCGGAAACACTGGCATCGGCCTTGCTTCGGTCGCCGCGGCCAAGGGCTATCGCGTGGTGCTGACCATGCCGGAGACCATGTCGGTGGAGCGCCGCGCACTGGCGGCGGCCTATGGGGCGCAGATCGTGCTCACCCCCGGCGCCGAAGGCATGAAGGGCGCCATCGCACGGGCAGAAGAGCTGCATGCTCAAACCGAAGGGAGCATTATACTCGGGCAGTTCGTCAACCCTGCCAACCCGGCCATCCACCATGCCACCACCGGCCCCGAAATCTGGGACGACACCGCCGGCTCCGTGGACATCCTGGTGTCGGGCGTGGGCACGGGCGGCACGCTCGCCGGCGCGGGCAGCTACCTGAAGGAGCAGAAGCCAGGCGTCCAGGTTGTCGCCGTGGAGCCTGCCGATTCGCCCGTGCTGTCGCAGGGCACGGCCGGCCCGCACAAGATCCAGGGCATCGGCGCAGGCTTCGTGCCCGAGGTGCTGGACACCGCCGTCTACGACGAGATCATCCCCGTGGCAAACGAAGACGCCTTCGAAACAGGCCGCCTGATCGGGCGTGCAGAAGGCGTGCTGGTGGGCATTTCCTCCGGCGCCGCAGCCTGGGCAGGCATCCAGCTTGCCAAGCGCCCCGAAAACGCCGGCAAGACCATCGTGGTCATCCTGCCCGACACCGGCGAGCGCTACCTTTCCACCCTGCTGTTCGCACAGGAGTAGCCACACACGCGGGCCACGCACACACACGCGCGTGGCCCGCGAACGCGCAAAAGCGGCTGCCTAAGAGATCCATTTCACAACTCCAGTTCTTGACAAATAGGAAAGAAAGGAAAAAATAGGAAAGAAAGGAAAACTTAGTAAAAAAAGGAAAGCAATGAACGATAACGTCTTTTCCCCCGCTTTCGGCAACAGGCCAAGCCAGCTGGTTGGGCGAAGTGCAACGCTGGAGGCAATTCTCGCAGGACTGACCAGCAAGCCAGGCAGCAAAGAAAGGGCCACACTCATACTGGGGCAACGCGGGTCGGGCAAGACGGTTCTGCTTTGGGAACTTGCCGACAGGGCCCGCGAAATGGGGTTCGTGGTTGCTTCCCCTACCGTTGTCTCCGCTGACATGCCCGAACGGATCATCGAGAAGATCCAGGACGATGGCGAACGGTACATGAAAGGAAAGCGCGGCAAGCTCGTCGGCGGAACGGTTGGCGCTTTAGGCTTTTCTGTTGGCCTGCAATTCGATTCAGAGACCCAGGAGACGAAAAGTTTCGGCTACAAGCTCCTTAAGCTTAGCGAACGTCTCGAACAGCAGAACCGGGGCATTCTCATCCTCGTGGACGAAGTCCAAGGCAGTTCAGCCGAGCTCAAGCAGCTTGTATCTGCCTACCTTGAATTAGTCGGGGAACGTCGCAATGCCGCCATGGTGTTTGCCGGCCTACCAGGCGCCATTTCCTCGGTTCTCAACGACCGCGTACTCACCTTCCTCAACAGGGCACACAAAGTGACACTCACCCCTCTCCCCGAAAACGACGTCGACGCCTTCTTTTCCCATGCATTTGTTG
>JAFUCW010000229.1 GCA_017459485.1 Eggerthellaceae bacterium
CTCGTCGAGGAGGCGCCCGGAATTGCCCCGCCCGCGCACCGAGTGTGCTCCGCACGCACAAGCGAGCGCGACAAAGACCAAGAATGGGTGTCCTCTCCGCTTGGAGCGTGACTGTCGCCTCGTGCGTTTGTTGGGGCTGTAACAAAAGCTCGCTAAGAATGAAACGGCATACAATATGCAGTGTCGAAATCAAAAGAGAGCCACTGCATACTGCGGTGGCTCTCTTGCTCAAAGGACTTTTGTTACAGCCCCAACAACTTAGCGGAACTACTTGGAGAGGTGCTCGATGACCTCTGCTTCGTGCTTGCAGGCGAAATAGCTCGATGGGTAGCTGGTCGAAACGGACTTGCCAATGTGCACGTCCGAACCAGTGCGGTAGATTTCGCCCAGACCGTAGATGGGGCTGCCCAATGGCACCACGTCTTCAATGATGCGGTAGCCGCGAAAGCTGTCCCTGGGCGGCTGATTGACCGGGGCATAGCCCGTCTGCGGCTTAGTCGTGTTGATGCTGGAAAGGAGCATGCCCAGGCCAACGCTCAGCAGCGTTTCGGTGACCGATGAGCCGCCGACACGACCGCCGCCCCACACGTAAGGACCGCCGTAGCCGCCCATGTGGCCACCCGACAAGGCACCGCCCAAGAAGCTGTCCAAGCCGGGAGGATAGCTGCCGAAGCCCACGCTAAACCCGCCACGACCGCGCTTCATCCTGATAGGACCGCTGTCGTCGGGCCTGGAAAACATGGCCGTGCCCTTTTCGCGAGAGTCCGCACGCTGGCTACACGCGTCCGTTCCGCACACGGCAGCACCCGCGAAAGCCGGCTGCAAGCCCGCGAACGGCTGCATCAAACCCTGAGCCTGCAGGGCAGCCTGAGCCAGTCCGCGGCGCGTCCATTCGGTGGCACCGGCAAGCCAGTTTGCGCCAGTCTGCGCCGCATCGAGCGCGCGAGCAGAGAAACTCACACGCGGCGAAGAGCCTGCCCCATGCTGGGACATGGCGTTGTTGAGCGCCTGGGACACTTCGGAGTTGGCGCCTTCCACGCGGTTGGTGGAGTTGACCAGAATGACATGGTTTTCAAACGATTCGAGGTCTACGAAGATGCGCTGTTCGCCCGAAGGGTCGGTGAAGTAGAACGGGTCGATCGACTTCTCGTGCGCGATCAGCGTTTCCACGTCGCGCCCTTCGCGGCTTTCGATGCGGTAGCAACGCAGGTCGTAGTAGGCAACTTCGCGCTTACTGTACGGGGCAACCACGCCCCCGCTTGTCTGAGAGGTTCCAACCAGCTCGCAATAGTGGCGGTACCCGGGAGACGCGGCACCAAGGTCGTCAAGAATGTTGACGGCATCGGTGGTGCTCGTGGTCTGCGTCATCTTGATGTCTTCCACGATCTGACTAGCGTTTGCCGGCTTCTGAGTTTGCTGGGAAGCCGTAGCGTTCGTCTTGGCGCTGCTCTTGCGAATGCGTTGAATGATGAACACGACAACGGCCGCAACAAAGATGAAGAGGAAGAAGTCCAGCATCATCTCCATCATCAAGTCGAAAGAGCTATAACTGCTCAAAAGTGTAAGACCGCTCATGGAAGACCTCCGCTCTAGCGCGGATTCCGGGGCCACCTATGCGACCCCGGAACACTCGATTCGAATGATGCGCCGGCACACGCCAAGCGCGGCGGGCCAAAAGACCCAAAGCGGGCACAAGCAAAGCACCCGCAAGCATAGGCCCCTTTACCGGCCCAGTTCGCCCTTCAGGCGGGCAAGCTCGTCGTCGACGGCAGCGTTGTGCGCCATGGTGTCGAACGTCTGCTCGGTCGCAAGGTCCGTGCCGCCGATTTCGGTCATGGCCTCGGCCACGGATTCCTGCTCCACGATCTTGCGCTCCAGCTTGTCCAGCTTGGCGAAGGCGGAGTCGGTGTCGACGGAGCTGATGGATTCGGCAACGCCCTTGGAGGCTTCGGCCATCTTGGCGCGGGCAATCAGCACGTTCTGGCGGCTGCGAGCCTCTTCCAACTTCATCTTCAGGGTCTGGACCTGGTCCTTCAGCTTGTCAACCTGCTCGGTAATGCCGTCGTAGGAACCCTGGAGGGCGGCAACCTGCTCGTCCAGGCCAACCTTGGCGTCAAGCGCCTTGCGGGCGAGTTCTTCGTTGTCGTTGCGCAGCGCGAGCTTGGCCTTGTCTTCCCAGTCGGCAACCTTGGCCTTGGCGTCTGCCAGCTCTTTGGCAGCCAGCTTCTGGGAGCCCATGGCCTGACCGAGGGCCTGGGTGGCCTCGTCAACGTCCTCTTCCATTTCCAGAATAAGCTGCTTGACCATCTTTACCGGGTCTTCTGCCTTGTCGATCAGGTCGTTGATGTTTGCTTTCAGGATGTCTGAAATGCGCTCGAAAATAGCCATAGGTCTTTACCTTTCTCTAAGGAACTAGCTACGTACGCTATTGTAGGACACAATGCAGCAATTGGGGACAAAAAGCTCGTTATTTGGCTTGCCGACAACAAGCTGCTTCCAACTTGTCAAATAAGCCGCAAGGGGGCTAGAG
>JAFUCW010000230.1 GCA_017459485.1 Eggerthellaceae bacterium
GCCCAGAGGATTTGGCCCACCATGGGCGACCTGCGGCTTTGGGCAACCGGACCTGCGGGTGCTGCGGCGCCGCCGCTGCCCGCTTCCTCGCTCGCGCCCAATCCCGCCGCGCCGCATTCCCAGGCCTGCGTACGCAGCAAGCGGAACCTGCAACAACGGCGTTCGCGCTGCCCGCCACGGATCGCTCCATCCCGTTACGGATCGCTTCATCCCGCCGCGCCCCCGCTTCGCTGGGCGCTACCCGCCGCGGGTCGCCCTGGCGGAACCAGCGGGTTAGGCAACTGGACCTGCTGTTTAGAGGAGGACTAATGCAGCTCTTGGCAGCTTGCGTCGGGAGGAAGCACGGCGTTCTGGTTTCTGCTTAGCAGCTGGGCAAGAAGTCGCGCGTGAATGCCTTGGCATAAAGCAGGTCGGTTTCGTTGGGGTGCTTCAGTCCTTCTAGGGCACGTTCGTAGCCGAAGTCGTCGAGGTGGTGAGGGTCGTCGGGAGGAAGCGCGCGGCGTTTTTCGATACGTGATTCGTTCAGCTTGCCTTGGCAGAGGAACACACCCAGGCATTCGTTGCGCTCCGAAATCGCATTGGCAACGTTATCTCGCACCTTTTTCGCGTAGGCACCTGTCGGGTAGCCGCCGAACGTTCCCAGCGCCAGGATGCGTTTGCCCTCGCAAAGCGAAAGGTATTCAAGGCTAGCGTCGTCAAGCGAATGCCTTCGGCACCAGAAGCAGATGACGACTACGTCGGTCTTTGGAGCTTTTCCGTTCTCGGTTTCGACAATAGTCCATCCTGTGCTGCGCGCAGCATCGACTACGCCTTCGGCAATGTAGGCGGTGTTGCCCGTGCGCGACGAAACGGCGATGGTTGCTTCTTTTTGCATGACGAACCTTTCTTCGCGGTTTGCGGAAACCCAATTGTGGCACATTGTTGCTTGAAGTAGGCGGGCGTAGCGCCAATCGGCGGCAGCACCTATTTCTCGCTAGAGGGACAACCCTGTGACGTTGATTAAGAGCCCCCAGGCAATTCCTATTGCAAGCAGCAGCACGATTATGCCGATGTTTTCGCGTGGGCGGCGGTTGGTGCGCAGCAGCACGAGCAGGCCGATACCCGCCGATACCAAAAGCCCGGCGATACACGCGCCCAACCCAAGCGATCCTTCCAAATACAGTTCTGTTATGACCACGCTCGCGGCGCAGTTGGGGATAAGACCAACCACAGCGCTCGCAACGATGGACAGCTCTGGGTTCGATGTCAAAAAGCCAGCGAGGACGTCTTCGCCCACTCCTTCAACCAGCGCGGTAAGGGCTAGGCTTACCACGAAGATGAAAACAGTCACCTGGATCGTGTGCCGCAGCGCGCTTCCAAGAATCCCTTCCCCTTCTTCGCAATGGCAGTGGTCGGCTTCGCAAAGTTCGTGTATCCGTTCTTTGCTCGGGGCACCGTGGCGTGCAAGGCGGGCGAGCGCATCGACGATGAAGCCCATCACCATGCCCACAGCTACCTTGATTCCCAGGATCTTCAGGACAAGCGCGGGGTCTGCCTGCTCGGCGATCATGATGGGGATCATTTCGTCGGAGGTGGCAAGAAACACGGCAATAAGCGTGCCGAGCGTGACCACCCGCCCAGCGTAGAAGGTTGCGGCAGCGGCGGAAAACCCGCACTGGGGGAACGCTCCGAGCAAAGCGCCAATGAGCGGACCTGCATATCCTGCGCGCTGGATGGCGGCGGTCGTCTTCCCGCTGGCAGCTCGCTCGATTGCCTCCATGTCAAGCTACGTCACGAAAAGCAATGGCACGAGGTTCGCCTTGTCGAGTGTCGCTTCGAGAAGTATGTCCAAGACCAGTTCCATGAACGACGAATTATAACAGCAGGCGATA
>JAFUCW010000231.1 GCA_017459485.1 Eggerthellaceae bacterium
GCCCAACGACAACTTCACACTTGTAAGATGGGACATAGAGAAGTGCAAGCTCATCAACAGCCTGTTCGGCATGGAGATGGGAGACCGCGTGCTAACCGCCGCCGCCGAGGCGCTCAAAACTCGCATGGAAGGCAAGGGCACTTACGGGCGCTACGAAGGCGACAACTTCGTTGCCTGCTTTCCCACGGGCGCCATGGACGCCGAATGGCTCGTCGACGACATAGCCAAGCAGATGAACGACGTGTTGGGCAAGGCCGGCTTGACGCAGACCTTGATTCTGGCCGGCGGCGTCTATCCGATCGAGGACCGAAACGTGGGCGTCGGGGAGATGTGCGACCGCGCGGCCATGGCGATGCGCACTATCAAGGGCGACTATGCGCGCCATGTCGCGGCCTACGACGACGCTATCCGCCGTCAGATGCTTGAAGAGCAGGACATCCTGGACAACATGGTGCATGCGCTCGAAAACGGCGAGTTCGAAGTGTACCTCCAGCCCGTCTACAGCCTGTCGACCGAGCGCGTCGCGTCGGCGGAGGCCTTGGTTAGGTGGAATCGCCCTGGCAAGGGCATCGTTTCACCCGGAGTGTTCATCCCCTTGTTCGAGAAAAACGGGTTCATTTCCAGGCTTGACTACCAGATCTGGGAGCAGGTCTGCCAGATTCTGGCGTATCGCAAGCGCACCGATGCCACTGTCGTGCCCATTTCGGTAAACTTGTCGCGCAAAAGCCTCTACGACCCGAATATCTGCGACAAGATTACCGATCTTACGAAGAGCTATGGCGTGGAACCGGAGTTGTTCCGCATAGAGATAACCGAAAGCGCCTACATGGACAACGCCTCCCAGCTGATTGCCACGGTGAAGCAGCTTCAGGAGCGTGGGCATACCGTGCTCATGGACGACTTTGGCAGTGGGTACAGCTCGTTGAACACGCTGCGCGAAATTCCCGTTGACGTGCTCAAGATGGACATGAAGTTCATGGAAGGCTTCGAACGCGGTGGGCGCGTGGGGACCATCATGACCAGCGTGCTGCGCATGGCGAAGTGGCTGGGCATTCCTGTGATTGCCGAAGGCGTGGAGACCTACGAAGAATACGAGTTTCTTCGCTCGATTGGATGCGAGTACACGCAGGGGTTCTACCTTGCGCGTCCCATGACCTATGAAGATTTCGAAAACCACCTGTCAAACGATCAGGCCGTCTTGGCGCACAAACGCAGCGAGTTTTCCGAAGAGCTGGTCAACGAGATTATGGGCGACACTCCTTTGCCGCACGTGTTTGCCACGCTCTTCGACGGCATAGCGCTTTTCGAGTTCCGCGGAGACGGGGTCGAAGTGCTGCGCGCCACATCGGGATATTTTGACCTGTTCGGCTATGACGCAAGCACCTTCAGGACCAGGGGAAGCCTTCTTGTCGACCTTATCTCCGAAAGCGACTACAATCGTTTGGTCGATGCGTGCCATCGTGCCGTCGAGGGCGAGGAGTCGCCGCGTGCGAGCATCGAGTGGCCGCGCGGAAGCGGCCATAGGGTAATGGCGACGGTCGCAAAGGTCGCTGCAGACATGAGCACGAACTTCCTGGTGATCATGGGGTTCTTGCGTCTGCCAGGCGGCGAAGGCTAAGAGGGCAGGCCGCCCAGGGCAAACCGGAAGGGGCCAGCTGCGTAGGGCCGTTTTGCGCATGAACGATCGGCGCAGGGCAGGCTGGCACGCGATAGGCTGGCATGGGGCAGGCCGCGCCGTGCCGTTTGGTGCAAAGGCAAGTGAAGGGAAGTGCGGCCATGAGAGTCGTCATTGCCACGAGCAACGCTCACAAAGTGCGAGAGATCGAAAGCGCACTCGATTTTCCCGGCTGGGAGTTCAAGACCCTGCGCGAGGCGGGCTTGTCGTCGGATCCGGTCGAGGATTCCGACACGTTTTTGGGCAATGCGCGCATCAAGGCGGCAGCCGCGCGCGAGGCGGCGCGTGCAGCAGGCATCGAATGCGCCGTCTTGGCAGACGACTCTGGGTTAGAAGTGGATGCGCTTGGCGGTGCTCCCGGCGTGTTTTCGTCGCGCTACGCCGGTGCCGACGGAGACGACGCAGCCAACAATGCCAAGCTACTCCGCGAGCTGGAAGGCGTGGACGACGCCTTGCGCACTGCACGTTTTGTGTGCACGCTCGTCTTTCTTGACGAAGCCGGTGCAGAGACGGTGGCGCGCGGCACGATCGAGGGACGCATCGCCCATGCAGAAGCAGGGGAGGGCGGCTTTGGGTACGACCCGCTGTTCGTTCCCGACTGCTTCGGTGGAGCGCTCACGCTTGCCCAGGTAAGCCAGCAGGAGAAAAACTCCGTGTCCCACAGAGGCAACGCCTTGCGCCAACTAAAAGCCTTACTGTCCTAAGCGCTTTTCCGAATACGCTTTTTTCCGTCATGCTGTAGGTCCGGTTACCCCTATCGCGGGTTCCGCAAGGGCGATCGGGAGAGGCGGAGAGCGAAGCGAATCCGCC
>JAFUCW010000232.1 GCA_017459485.1 Eggerthellaceae bacterium
CTCGAAGATGCCGATTCTCGCTTCGCTCAATCGGTATCTTCATCGTGCGCTTCGCTGCTTCATGCATCTAACGAGCCTGCTTCGCAGGCTTTCAGGAACGCTGTTCAGACAGACGCTCCACCATCCCCCAGCGCACCCTCCTACGCTGGTACGGGCCTGGCGGACCCGGCGGGGGTGCCTGGGGCGTGCGGACGTGCGGCGTGGCGGATTGGGGTGCATATCGCCGACGTGTCGCATTACGTGCCGTGGAGCTCCGCGGTGGACGTGGACGCGCGCAAGCGTGCGACGAGCGTCTATCTTGTCGACCGCGTCGTCCCCATGTTGCCTGAAAAGCTCTCCAACGAGGTGTGTTCGCTCGTCCCCGGTAAGCCGCGGCGTGTCTTTACGGTAGACATCGTGCTCGACGAATGCATGAACGTGCTTTCGGTCGACACCCACCTTGGCGTGATCGAGTCGAAGGCGCGCCTTTCTTACGACCAGGCGCAGTGCTACATCGACGCGCGCCGCAGGAGGCAGACGTGGCAGGATGCGGCAGCCGCAGCCGACGCGCAGCCGATGCCGCAAGGCGCGGTCGTGCTCGCCGAAGGCGTATCCGTGCAGCTTTTCGATGCGCTAGGCGTGCTCGATGCGTTTGCGTGCGCCCGCTTGCGAAGGCGCACCCGAGCTGGTGGCATCGATTTCGAGACGACCGAAGCGAAAGTCCAGCTTGACGCGGAAGGACATCCCGTCGACGTGCACGTGCGCACGCGTACAGCGGCTACATCCTGCATTGAAGAGGCCATGATATGCGCCAACGAATGCGTTGCGAAGCGCTTGTGCGACACTCACACGCCAGGCATCTTTCGCGTTCATGACGCACCCACTTCAGAGTCCTTGGCGTCCCTTGTGCCCATCTTGCAGGAATTTGGCTACGATTCCCACATCGACCTTGCGGCGTTCATGGCTGGAGAGCCCTCCGCGCTCCAATCCGTCCTGGACCGCGCTCATGGCAGGCCCGAGGCGGGCTTGATCTCTGCCTTGCTCCTACGTGCCCAGCAACGCGCGGTCTACAAAAGCGAGTGCCAGGGGCACTTCGGCCTTGCACTTGAGTCGTACTGCCATTTCACCAGCCCCATCCGTCGCTATCCAGACTTGGTGGTCCATCGTATGCTTCGCACGCTTGCCAGGGGAAAGACGGAAAGCTATTCTCACGAAGTGTCAAGCCTTCCTTGGTTGGCCGAGCACTCATCGAAAATGGAGCGCATAGCCGACACTGCCTCCCGCGAATCGCAAGAGCTCAAATTGGTCGAGTACATGGAGCGCTTCGTCGGACAGGAATTCGAGGGAATCGTTTCTGGCGTGGCTACCTATGGGTTGTTCGTCCAGCTCGACAACACGGCAGAGGGCCTCGTGCCCGTACGCTCCATGGGCGGCGAGTATTTCTCTTTCGACCCAGCGGCCCAGAGGCTTACTGGGCAGGACAGCGGCCGGACGTTTCGCCTAGGACAGCGGATTTCCATTCGCGTTGCTCCCATCCCTGCGCACGCACGCAAGCTCGAATTCCGTCTTGCATAGCGCATTTTTTGCCCTTGAAATGGTGAAATGGCGTAATTCTTCTTCTGAGGATTTGTTGCACAGCTTTTCTTCGCTTTGAAACGCTACCCTTTTTCTTGCACGAGAGCGCGCCTCTGTTGCCTTTGCATGTGTAAGACAGATGCAAGCTGGCTTCGGCGCTTTGTGTGCAAGAGGTTACGGGGTGTTGCCACTCAGGAACCTTTCAGGTTGGAACGGTACAATTCAAGGTAGCAATGCATACCTTAGTGTTCAAGGCGGTGTGATTTGGATTCTCTTTCGACGTTTTCTTCGCTTGTCGACGTGCTGCACGCACTTTCGCAGGCGCTTTTGGTTCCCGACATCCTGCTTCTGCTTTTGTTCGCGGGCTATGCGCTGTTCTGCATTGGCAGCATCCTTATGGAGTACTTCACCGAGCGGCGCAACTTCAAGGTTGCCATGCCTAAGTTCTTGGCCGACCTTATGGCCGCCGACGAGGCCGACATCCCCGAAGTCATCCGCGCCTCCGGTCTGCTCAACCGCCAGAAGAGCGCCCTGCTTACGGTCTACGACTACCGCACGCTTCCGGGCGATGCGCTGCTTGCGCTCATCCGCCGCGAAGTGAACAACGAAGAGACGCGCTATGCGCACATCACAGGGCGTAACAACACGGCGGCTAAGATAAGTCCCATGCTCGGCCTGATGGGCACCCTCATCCCGCTTGGTCCCGGTGTTGCGGCGCTTGGACAGGCAGACCCCACGGTGCTGTCCAGTTCGCTGCTTATTGCGTTCGACACCACGGTCGCCGGCCTTGCTGTTGCTGCCGTGTGCATGGCAGTGGGCAAGATTCGTTCCAATTGGTACAACGACTACCTCTCTGCGCTCGACTCTGCCATGGCGACCATGCTGCAGAAGATCGAAGATTTGCGTGCCGAAGGCAAGCTGGAGGCGACCGAGCCCACCAACTACGCGTTCATGTTCGAGCAGGGCTTGAAGAAGGGCGCCGCTGCTCCTGTCCAGGAGGACAAGTCCGCTCCCGAAGAGGCAGCCGGGCCTGAGCCTGCGACCGCGCCTGAAGGCACACCGGCTGTAGTGGATGCTTCGGTGGCCGGAAGCGCTCCTGGCGCAGGCAGCTGGGGCCTTGGAAGCGCCGCGACTGTCGCTGGCGTCCCTGCGCATGGTTTCGGCGCCACCGAAACCGTGGAGACTGACGTTCATGCTGCTGCTCGTTCTGTGGAGGCCGTTGCGCCCCTGGGACAGGAGCCCGCAGATGACGCTATCACTCAAAGAAGGCCGCTTTCCGAAGACGGGGAGGTCTAACGCATGGGCTACTTCAATTCAAGAAGTTCGTTCCGCTCGCCGCGCCTCGACGAAGACGTCGACCCCATGACGTCCATGAGCGGTATTGGAGATGTCATGCTCGTGTTCGCATGCGGCCTGATGACTGCGCTGATAGTGGCATGGAGCGTCGATTTGGGGAAGTTCGCCCAGGTTGAGGTAGGGGAGCAGATTGCCGGCTTCCAGAACGCCACTGAAGGCGAGTCTTCGAGCGGCAGCGGCTACGTGGAGATGGGCAAGGTCTACATGGACCCGACCACCGGCGAATACTATCTAGTCGAAGACGACACGTCCGCCCAAGGCGGCGTGGCAGGATAGGCCCATACCGTATGGAAAAGCGTCAAGTGACACACCACAGGCACCAGGGAGCAGGCGTTCCCGTTGCACGGAGCGCTGCGACGCCAGGCGCCAAAGCCCCGTGGGCGAAGGTGCTGCGCATCGCGCTCGTGTTCATGCTTGCGTTTTATTCCACCTACCATCTGGAAGTGGCCGCCGTCAAAGCATTTGCAGACGAAGGAGACCCTGCCCAAGAGTTTGCCGAAGGCGATGCCGCCGCTGAAGCAGGCGGCATCGAAGGAGCGGGGGATGCTACGGGCTCCGATGAGCTTGGCGGTGGCACCGATACGCCGCAGGCCGACTCCCGCGCGTACGTCGAGAAGATCGAGATACTCGACCGCGAAGGCTATGCTCCGGTAGACAAGAACGACCCAACGCAACCTGGCAACAATCTGGTCATTCGTGCGTTCGACCTGCAGGAACAGATTGTAGACGACGGCGACGGAAAGACCCATAGTGTCTACTACTCTTTCATCGCGCGCGTCACGGTGGTCCTTGGTTCGGGAGAGACGGTGGTAGTCGACAGCACGTTCGAGAATGGGCTGAAAGCGCTTACGAACGGCGCGCTTGACGACTTGAAATGGGTGGTCGGCTCTTACGAGATAGACGACAAGGACCCGGAGCCAGACCCGGAAAAGAAGAAAAGGAAGTTCGTCGAAGACAAGAACTCGGGAAAGATCGTCGATCCCAAAACGGGCGAACTGCTCCAGTCGGGCGAGCGCGAGACGGTAATGCGCTGCATTTCCCATTGCGCTCAAGAGTGGGAGACTTTTGCAGAAGGAAAAGAAATCAATGCGGAAGTCAACCTGAAGGTCGAAAAGGCCGAAGAGCCTGTGCGTGCAAAGGTGGCCTACGACGCCAATGGCGGCAGCGGCGCCATGGACCCCTCGGAAGCCGACGAGGAAGGAAACGTCACCATTGCCCAGTGCGCCTTCGATCCTCCGGAGGGCTCAGGTCCTTTCGAGCTGTGGGTCGACGCAGCAGGGGCCGAGTATCTTCCTGGCGAAGTTGTGCCCTTCGACCAGGACACGGTGCTTTATGCCAAGTGGGGCGTGGAGGAGCTTGTCCAGCATTTCTCCCTTACCTACGACTCGAACGGCGGCACGGGCGATCAGATGCAGCCGACCGAGTCGGGTGATGACGGTATGGCGGTCATCGCGGAGTGCGCCTACGTTGCTCCCGAGGGCAAGAAGTTCGACTACTGGGCGGAACATGCGGATGGATCGGGTGCGCACTACCGCGCCGGTGCGGAGCTGAAGCTTGAATACGACGTCGTCGTGTACGCGCATTGGGCAGACGACGAAAGCGGATCGTCGGAGTCCTCAGGCTCATCGAGCGGATCGTCCGACTCGTCTTCAAGCTCGTCCGAGGATTCTCCATCCTCCTCGTCCGATTCGTCTTCGAGCGCTTCCAGCTCTTCGGACTCTTCTTCAAGTGCTAGTTCCTCTGATTCGAGCAGCTCGTCTTCGTCCAGCTCGTCCAGTTCCTCTAGCTCGTCTAGCTCGTCCAGCTCGTCGAGCAGCTCGTCAAGTTCTTCCAGCTCGTCTTCGAGCAGTTCCTCTAGTTCGTCCAGCTCTTCGTCCTCGTCGAGCTCTTCGAGCTCCAGCTCGTCGAGTTCGTCGGCGGCAAACGACGCGGAGTTCCTGCCCGACGACGGCAAGACGCGCGTGATGATCAGCTACGCACCCACTCCCATCGGGCAGACGGCCACGCTCTCTCCGCTCATCTACGGCTTGGGGCATGGCACGTTCAGCTTCTTATGGGAGGTGTCGAGCAACCAAGGCACTACGTGGGAGATCGTCGACAACCCGGATGCGGCAGTGCTTGTGGTGCCCACCACGGAAGAGAACATCGGCAAATGGTTCCGCGTCACGCTCTACGCCGACCGCTACTTGGACGAGGAGTCCCAGTCGAACCACGTCGTCTCTGACCCGGTCGTGTTCACCGACAACAAGACGCCCTACGCGCTCACGCTGAACTACACGCCCGTGCCCGAAGGCGAGTTGGCGCGTTTTTCTGTGGCATCCACGTTGAAGGACGCCGCTTACGAATGGCAGATGTCGTCAGATGGCGGCAGGACGTGGCAGACCATCGAAGGCGAATACGGCATGAACTACTCGATGCTCACCACTCCCGACGTGCTGGGGAACTGGATTCGTGTCGTGGCAACTTGCGAGGTCGATGTGACCGTCGACCTCCCCAGCACTGATCAATCCGAATCCAGCACGGCATCTTCGGGAAGCTCTCTTTCCCCTGCGTCAAGCGGAAGTGAGGCATCAAGCGGAAACACGGTTTCGAGCAATCCTTCTTCCTTGGACGTTGCCAGTTCGGCCGACGCAACCGAGGGCCAGGGTGCACGTGGGCGCGACGTGTCGGTCGTGCCGCCGCCCCTGGAGATAGAACAGGTTCTTCCCGACACTCCCAGAGCCGCGTTCGTGCTGCCTTTCGTCGTCGCCCTTCTTGCGTGCGGCATGGTAGAGCGCTACCTTGCGTTCCGTCGCCAAACGCGGCCTTCTTCTGCCGTGTTCGCCTCTGCGTAGGCACGCAGGCTAAGCCTCAAAAGAGAAAGCCGGGCTTTCTGCCCGGCTTTCTTGTGTGCAAGTCTCTTTATAGACGGCTAGAATGCCAGCTCGTAGATGGCGCGCACGTCTTCGCGCCCCAGCTTCTTGAAGCACCCGAACTCTTCTCCGCGCGCTTTGGCCACCAAGTCGCAGAACGCGTCGATGTTCTCGGGCGCAAGTCCGAATTCGTCTAGGCTCGCAGGCATGCCCATGCTCTGGAAAAACGCGGCCAGTTCGTCGATGGTGGCCTCCACCGCCCATGCGCGGGCGGTTCCTGCGCCCTCGAACCCTTCGTCGCCCTCTTCGAGTGGCTCGATGCCGAACACCTCTTGCCCAAACAGCAGGAAACGTTCCGGGTCCTCGCGCCACACGTAACGCATCCATGCAGGCATGATGACGGCAAGGCCTGCACCATGGGTGATCGAGGTGTCGAACGCAGAGATCGCGTGTTCCAGTGCGTGGCTTTCCCAGCCGCCTGCGCGTCCTGCGCCCAAGCTGCGCCCGCATCCGGCAATGTCGTTGTGCGCCAGCGTGCCCGCCCACATTATGTTGGCGCGTGCGTCAAAGTCCTGCGGGTTGTCGAGTGCAACGGGGGCCGCTTCGATGAGCGCGCGCACGATGCCGGTTGCAATCAGGTCGGTCACGGGCACGGGACCCACGCCGGAAAAGAATCGCTCGCACACGTGCGCGATCATGTCGGTCACGCCCGCTGCGGTCTGATAGGGGGGCAGCGTGTAGGTCAGCGTCGGGTCCATGAACGCGACGCGTGGCCGGAACGCGTCGCCGTTGGTGCCGTTTTTCGCACCCAGCTCGTCGTTGCTGATCACGCACGAACTGGAGCCTTCGCTTCCTGCGGCGGGGATGGTAAGCACCACGGCTATGGGCAGGCACTGCGTCACCTGGGCGGCTCCGCTGAAAAAGTCCCACACGTCGCCGTCGTGAAGCGCTCCGAAACCGACTGCCTTCGCGCAGTCGATCACCGATCCGCCCCCGACAGCCAAGATGGCGTCGACGCGTTCGTTGCGGGCAATCCCTATGCCTTCGCGCACGAGCGCAACCTCGGGGTTCGGACGCACGCCTCCCAGCTCCGCGAACGCCACGCCTGCTGCGCCAAGCGATTCTTTCACGCGGTCGAGCAGCCCGCTTTTCGCCACGGATCCCTGTCCGTAGACAAGCAGCACTTTCTTCCATCCCGCATCTGCCAACACGCCCCCGACTTGTTCGGTCACGCCTTCCCCGAACACGTAGCGCGTCGGTCCAAAGAATTCGAACGGTTTCATACAAGCCTCCTTGCCTGCGGTTGCCAGTCCGTACCGTGTTTGCCTGCCTGCTCACGTGCGTCCAGAGGACTGCACCGTGTTACCTAGACCATTCCTTCGGAAACCGAGGCGCCGCACGGCAGTTCGCTCACAGCGCCCTGTCCTTGCATGTCCAGGGGCATGTGCTTCCTTGCTTCTATTGTGCCGTATTGCGGCTGCGTGCGCTATCATGTATTTGGTTTATTGGTCCGATATCAAACGCAGGAGGCGCCCATGGACATTCTGCTCGCAGCGGCCGTTGTGCCTGCGGTGTACTTGCTCTACTACGTCTACCGCGCCGATCCCGTCGAAAAAGAGCCTATGAGCCTGCTTTTGCGCTTGCTCGCGTTGGGTGCCCTGTCGTGCATTCCCGCCATCTTGCTCGAGATGCTGGGCACCAACATCCTGCTCAACGGGCTTCCTGCGTATTCGGTTCCTACGTTGTTGATCGAAAACTTTGTGGTCATCGCGCTTTCCGAAGAGCTGTGCAAGTTCATCTTCTTGCGCCTGCGCACCTGGAACAACCCCGAATTCAACTACGTGTTCGACGGAATCGTCTACGCGGTCTTCGTCTCGTTAGGTTTCGCCATCTTGGAAAACATCGGATACGTCATGGAATTCGGTATGGGAACCGCGCTCGTCCGTGCGTTCACGGCAATTCCCGGCCATGCCGTTTTCGGCGTGTTCATGGGATGTTTCTATGGTTTGGCGAAGCGCGCCGAGCATGCGGGCAGGAAGGGCGAAAAGACCGGCTATCTAGTGGCGGCACTTGCGGTGCCGGTTTTGTGCCACGGTTTCTACGACTTTTGCGCGAGCATAGACAACGGTCTTGCAGACTTGGTGTTCTTCGCGTTTTTGATCGCGCTCATGTTCGTGGCGATGCGCCTGGTGAAACACATGTCCCGCGTGGCGCATCCGATCCACGATTCCGCCTACTCAAGCGGCGTCCAGCCACCTTATGCCCCCTACGACTCTATCGTGGACAACAGCTTGGACGGGGGGTCGCACACGTACACGGGCGCTAACCAGTACGGTGGGGCGAGCACTCGCTATCCCACGCCTCCGAACGGATACGACAACCGAGGCCCATTCAGTTAGGAGATTGATTCTATGAATAAAAACGACCTGTCCTTCCTCCAGACGCTTGTGCAGACCCCAAGCGTCACGGGTACGGAAGTTGCGGTGGCCAACCTGGTGCGCGAACGCTTGGAGAGCGTTGCGGACGAGGTCAGCACCGACGTCATGGGATCGGTGCATGCGCATGTGTGGGGCAAGGCACACGACGCGGAAGGGGACCTGGCGGTTCCCAGCGTCATGATTGCCGCGCACATGGACGAAATCGGGCTGATGGTCCACTACATCTCCGACGAGGGCTTCCTTTCGGTTTCGTCGGTGGGAGGCGTGGATGCAGGACTTTTGCCTGGCATGCGCTTGGACGTGCACACCGAAAGCGGCGATATTCGCGGTGTGGTAGGCCGTCCTCCCATCCATCTGCTGTCCGCCGACGACCGCAAGCAGGTCGTGCCCATCAACAAGCTGGTTGTCGACCTTGGCATGCCCGCGAAAGACGTCCACAAGCTTGTTTCGGTGGGCGACTCGGTCAGCTATGGCGTGGGCTTCGAGCAGTTCGGCAAGAAGCTTGCGGTGTCGCGTGCGTTCGACGACAAGGCGGGCGTGTTTGTCGCCTGCCGCGTTGCCGAAGAGCTTGCAAAGCTCAAAAGCGTCGCTGCAGACTACATCTGCTGCGCCACCGTCCAGGAAGAGATCGGGCTTCGCGGGGGGTTGACCAGCGCCTATAGCGTGAATCCCGACGTGGCGATCGCCTTCGACGTGACGCACGCCACCGACTATCCAGGCATCGAGCAGGCCAAGCACGGCAAGATCGAGCTTGGCGCGGGACCCGTCATTGCGCGTGGGCCCAATCTCAACCCCGTGGTGTTCGAGCGCTTGGTGGCTGCCGCCAAGAAGGAGAAGATCGCCTACCAGATAGAGGCGGAGCCCGGCGTGACGGGAACCGATGCCGGTCAGATGCAGGTCCAGCGCGGCGGGCGCGCGACGGGCCTGGTGTCCTTGCCGCTTCGCTACATGCACACGCCCACCGAGGTCATTTCGCTTTCGGATGTCGATGCGTGCATCAAGCTACTCGTTCGCTTTGTGCGCGACTTGGACGAAGACGTTTCGTTCGTTCCAGGAATGTAGGGGAGTGCCGTGCCGCAGAGGGAAGAGAAGACGATCGCCAAGAACCGCCGCGCGTTTCACGACTACGAGGTGCTGCGCACCTACGAGGCGGGCATCGTGCTCACGGGCACCGAAGTATGCAGCCTGCGGGAGAACAACTGCCAGCTCACTGACTGCTTCGCGCTTGTGCGCAAGGGTGAAGTATGGCTTATGAACCTGCACATTGCACCGTACAGCCATGGGAACATCGCCAATCCCGACCCCGACCGCAACCGCAAGCTGCTGCTGCATAAGAACGAGATTCGCACGCTCGAACAGCAGGTCAAGGAAAAGGGTCTTGCGCTTGTTCCGTTGCGCATGTACTTCGCTGCGAACAACCTGGTAAAGCTCGAGCTTGCCGTATGCCGCGGCAAAAAGCTCTACGACAAACGCGCCGATCTGGCCAAGAAGGAAAGCCAACGCGAAATCGAGCGCACGCTCAAGAACGCGACGCGCTACTAAGGGGGATTGATAGGGCCGAGTCTTCTGGGGATGTCTACGAGGTCTACGAAGACGACGAAGTCCACGAGTTCGTCTTGGTCGACGGAGAGTTCGTCCCTTTCGACCCCGATTCGTTCGACTACGCAGAATCGGGCGAGCAAGCCTACGACGTTTACGTCGACTCCGACGGCAACGAGTTCATCATCGTGGATGGCCAGCGCGTCTCTCTTGATTCGGGCGAGTACGAAGTGGTCGAGGTCGACCCCGACGACCCCAATTTCAATCCGCTTGCCTACGACAACGTGCAAGCGGCAACCGACGTGGCAAACGACCTGGCGCGTGCGGGCGGCTCGATTGTGCGTGAAGGAGCCGAGCTTGCAGGCGAGCTCAAGGAAGCTATGGACGACATCTCCTCCATGCTCGACTTCAAAACCTGGCTCAAGTAGGCGGTGGTTCCGCTGTTCTACGAACAGCGGAACAGCCCGCCGCTGCGGGGCGCCATCGCACCCCATCTCCGCGCTTGTTTTGTCGCTTACGTACCGAAGTACGCTACGCGCCAAAGGCGCGCGAACCTGGGGCACGCTGACATCCCTCGCTGACGCTTCGACCACCTGCGTCTCCCCGCCGGAACGGGCTGCCGCCGACCCTCATCCTTGCTTATGTGCAGTCTAGGCAGAGTCGATAGGGCTGTTTGGGCAACAACAAAGGGGCCCGCAGGCCCCTTTTACTCGCTAGAGAGTGAGTGTGCGCTAGGCGCGTTCGACCTTGCCGGCCTTCAGGCACTTGGTGCACACGTTGGCTTGGCGCACGCGGCCGTTTTGGCGGATAGTCATCTTCTGCACATTGGGCTTGAAGGTGCGGTTGGACACGCGGTGGCTGTGGCTGATGGAGCGCCCGGCGCTCGGTGCCTTGCCGCAGATTTCGCAAACTTTGGACATGTTCATCACTCTTTCGTATTGCCAATATCGCCTGTTGTGCAGACGAACCTTCTCAAAACAGCCTACGTACTATAGCACACGTACGGCACATGTCTAGACTACTCCATATTTCCTGCGTGTTCGCATGAACAGGCGGTAGTCGGCGGTAGTCGGCCGAGGGCTTGGTGGGCACGTTGTGGATATGCCCTTGGAGGCCCACTTGGCAAAGACAAGCTGCTTTCTGCATGCGTTATACTTTTTGGTTGGCACGCATTGGACAACTAATGCTATGAACACCTTCCAAGGAGGATCACCATGGCACAACGCATACCTGGCGAACTGCACGTTTCGAACGAAGTATTGGCCGACCTTGTCGGCAATGCCGCTATGCAATGCTACGGCGTGGTCGGCATGACCGCCGCCGACATGGCAGACGAAATCATCAGCCTGCTTCCTGCGAACCGCCTTCGTCGCGGCGTGGTCGTCACGCCCGAGGAAGAGGGCGTACATGTGGACTTGTACGTGGTCATCGAGTACGGCACCAGCCTCAACGTGGTTTCGAAGAACCTTGTCGACGCGGTCACGTTCGCGCTGACCCAATACGCGCAGGTTCCGCTTACCGGCGTTGAAGTCCACGTGCAAGACATCAAGGTGCGCAAGTAGCCCGACCACAGCCAGCGCACGCATCAAACTATTGGAGACTACCGTTATGTCGCAAACGTACACTGCCAACGAGATCATCAACGCCATCGCCGTGGCCTCGCGCACGCTCGCGGACCGCAAGGAAGAGGTGAACCGCCTCAACGTGTTTCCCGTTCCCGACGGCGACACGGGGACCAACATGAGCCTGACCATCCAGTCTGTCGTGGACAACCTGGCGGCGCTGCCTATCGGGTCCACGGGCAAGGACGACATCCGCCGCGCCATCACGACCGGCGCGCTCATGGGTGCCCGCGGCAACTCCGGCGTCATCACCAGCCAGATCCTGCGCGGCTTTTGCGAAGGGATCGAAGATGCGGAGACCTTCGACGTCGAAGCGCTTGACGAAGCGTTCGCTCACGCGCAGACCACGGCGTTCCAAGCCGTGCGCAAGCCGGTCGAGGGCACTATCCTTACGGTGCTCAAGGATTCGGCGACGGCTGCCAAGCAGGCGCGCAAGAAGAAGATGGACCTAGAGGAGGCACTTGTCTACATCGTGGGCGAAGCGTACGCGAGCGTCCAGCGCACACCCGACCTGCTGCCCACGCTTGCGGACAACGGCGTGGTCGACGCAGGCGGCTTCGGCCTTGCCATCCTGATGGACTCGTTCGCGACGGCGCTCATCGGCCGCGAGGCCCCGCTTGGCGACGAGCTTGCCGCATCGCGCACGGCAGCGCCCAAGGTCGAAATCGAGCAGATCAACGACTGGGAGGGCAGCGCGTACCGCTACTGCAACGAGTTTTTGGTCGACTCCGAAACCCTCGACGCGCAGGAGGCTCTTGAATTCCTGGCCACGATGGGCGACTGCGAGCTCTGCGTGGGAGCAACGCCCAAGTTCAAGGTGCACGTGCACTCCAACACGCCGGACAAGGTGCTCGCCTACTTCTTGGAGCGCGGGCAGATTTCCGAGGTCTTCATCCACAACATGCAGCTCCAAAGCGCCGAGCGTAGCGCGAAGATCGCTTCGGAGCAGGTGGAGCAGCCCCGCAAGGAGCTGGGCTTCGTGGCTGTCGCAGCGGGAGAAGGCAACGCTAAGATCCTCGAAAGTTTGGGCGTGGACGTGGTCGTTTCGGGCGGCCAGACCATGAATCCCTCTACACGCGACTTGCTCGACGCAGTCGACAGGACCAACGCCGATGCGGTCATCATCCTGCCCAACAACTCCAACATCATCATGGCCGCCAACAGCTGTGCCGACGTTTCCACAGTGCCCTGTGCGGTTGTGCCCACCAAAAGCGTGCCGCAGGCGTTTGCCGCCATGTTCGTCGTGGACGGGGACTGCTCGATCGAACAGAATGTCGAGGCAATGGCCGAAGCTGCGGCGGAAGTAAAGACGGGCGAAGTGACGCAGGCCATCCGCGACAGCCACGACGCGCACGGCAATCCGATTGCCAACGGGGACACGATCGGTATCGCAGACGGCTCGATCGAGGCGGTGGGCAAGAGCACCGAAGAGGTCACCTTGGCGCTGCTCGAGACCATGGACGCCGCCGACGCGGACACGCTGACCATCCTTGCCGGCGAAGGCTACCCGCAGGAAAGCTTCGATGACCTGGTTGCTTCTATCGAAGACAAGTTCGATGACCTGGAAATCGACGCTCATCGTGGGGAGCAACCGCTCTATCCCATCCTTTTCTCGCTCGAATAAAGGCCGACCGGACTCCTCCATGAGCGGAGCACGCCTGGAACCGACTTTGGCACTTGACGAACGTGTGAGCAGCGTGCGCGGCGTGTCTGCGGCCCGCGCGGGCGTGCTGTCGAAAATGGGCATACGGACAGTGCGCGACCTGCTCGCCCATTTCCCCCGGCGCTATATCGATTTGACGGCGGTGGCGAGCATCTCGGATGCGAAGATCGGTTCGTCGTTCACCATTTCGGGAACGGTGCACGAAATCGCCCTCAAGCGCCCGAAAAAGGTCCCCCTTGTGGAAATCGCCCTCGTAGACGGCACGGGAACGATGATCGTCACTTGCTTTCGCCAGACGTGGCTGGCAGACCAGCTCCATGCAGGCGACGCCATTGCCGTGTCGGGCAAGGTGGAGTTCGGCTACGGCTTCAAGCGCATGACCAACCCCTTTATCGAGTCGCTGTCCGACGAAGGCGCAGGCGCCGGACGCATCATCTCCGTCCATCCTGCAACCGAGAAGATCTCGACCGCCTGGATGCGCCGTCTTGTTGCCAACGCGCTCGAGAAGTGCGCGGGCATGGAAGACCCGCTGCCGCTTTCGCTTCGCACGCGCTACAGACTCTACAGCCGCTTCGCTGCCCTTGGCGCCATCCATTTTCCGCAAAGCTTAGACGAGGTCGCGCAGGCACGCAGGAGGCTCGTGTTCGAAGAACTGCTTCTGCTCGAATTGCACCTGCAGCAGCGCAACCTGCGCGAGGCGCGCCGTGGACAGGCCTTTTCCCACGTGGTCGATGGACCGTGCGTCCATGCCTTGCAGGCTGCGCTTCCCTTCGCCCTGACCGAAGAGCAGGCCTGCGCGCGCGACCAGATCTTGGACAGAATGGCAAAATCCGTTCCCGCGAACCACATGCTTCTGGGGGACGTGGGAACAGGCAAGACCGCCGTGGCCGCGTTCGCGCTTGCTGCTGCCGCGGACAGCGGGACGCAGGCGCTCATGATGGCTCCGACCGAGGTGCTCGCTAACCAGTATGCGGTTAGCTTGGGGCCGCTTTTGGACCAGTCAGGCGTTTCGTGGGCGTTGCTCACGGGATCGACCAGCGCTCAAGAGCGGGCAGTGGTGTGTGAAAAGCTTGCAGGCGGCCAGCTTTCCGTCCTGTTCGGCACGCACGCCTTGCTCGAGCCCGACGTGGCGCCGGCGTCGTGCACCCTGGTGGTCATCGACGAACAGCAGCGCTTCGGCACCGAGCAGCGCGCCGCCCTGGTGGCGAAGGGGCAAGGTAGCGCAGATGTGCTCTCTCTTACGGCCACCCCCATTCCGCGCAGTCTTGCCTTGGCGCTCTACGGTGACATGACTCTGAGCTATTTGCACGTAAGGCCTCGGTCGACGGGCGGGACGACCACGCATGTGTTCGGCTTCGAGCAGCGGGGCGACGCGTACGAAATTGTGCGCGCACAGCTGGAAGCAGGGCACCAGGCGTTCGTCGTGTGCCCGCTTGTGGGCACGAAGACCCCCGAGCCTGCCGAAGGGGACGACCCTGCCGAAGTGCGCGTTTCCATCGAAGGAGAGGAAGACTTTGACGCATGCGAGCCGCGCGCTGCGCTCAAAGAAGCGGACATCCTGCGCAATCAGGTGTTCGAGGGCTACGAAGTGGAGGTGCTCCACGGCCGCATGAGCGCAGACGAAAAGGCGCGCGTCATGGACGAGTTTCGCGCGGGACGCGTGCAAGTGCTCGTCTCGACCACAGTGATCGAAGTTGGCGTCGACGTGCCGAACGCGACGGCGATGATCGTCGAAGACGCCGACCGCTTCGGATTGGCGCAGCTCCACCAGTTGCGCGGGCGCGTGGGCAGAGGCGACGCTTCTGGCCAGGTGTGCCTGATCTCTCGTTCGAAGTCCCCGGCAGCAATCGATCGCCTTGCCGCCATGCAACGCACCGAAGACGGGTTCGAGCTTGCCTCCTTCGACTTGAGCCTGCGTCGTGAAGGCGACATCCTGGGCAATCGGCAGCATGGCGCTTCGGTGCTCAAGTTGGTCAACGTCATCCGCGATGCGGCGGTCATCGAGGAAGCTCATGCCCAGGCACGGCGCTTGCTCGAGGCCGACCCCGACCTGTCGAATCCGCAGCATCGCGCGCTTGCGGTGGAGTTGGCACGCGCATTCGGGGACGGCAGCCAGAAGAGAGGGGCGTAGAAGCCGTGCGTGTCATAGCGGGAGAGCACCGTGGCAGGAAGCTGCGCGCGCCCAAGGGGTCTTCTACGCGGCCTACCACCGACCGCGTGCGCGAGTCCCTGTTCAGCGCACTTGCAAGCATGCGCGGCGGGTTTGACGGTGCGGTGGTTTTGGACGCATTCGCGGGCAGTGGGGCGTTGGGCGTCGAGGCGCTTTCGCGCGGCGCGTCGTTTTCCTGCTTTTGCGAACGCGACCGGGCGGCGCTTGCAGCCTTGGAAGAGAACACTTCCTTCCTGAAACGGGACGCGTACAGAATCGTTCGCGGAGACGTGCTCAAGCGAGCGCCGAGCGATGCGGGCCCCTTCGATATCGTGTTCTTCGACCCGCCTTACGCTTTGGATCCGCAGCTTCTTGCCGACCTGCTTTTCGTGTTCGACGCGCAAGGCGACCTATGCGAAGGCACGATCGTTTCCTACGAACACGACGCACGTGCGGGGGAGGGCGCCTTGCTTAACAGCGGATGTACCCTAGAATTAGTGGTGGCCAAAACCTATGGCGACACGACGATCGACTTGTACAGAAAGGCCCGACTATGAAGCGCGCTATCGTTCCTGGAACCTTCGATCCTGTTACCGAAGGGCACCTTGACGTCATCCGAAGGGCAAGCCAGATCTTCGGCGAGGTGGTCGTTGCCGTGGCCGAGTCGCCAGGCAAGGGCCCTTTGTTCTCCCACGAAGAGCGCGTTGAGCTGGTGCGGCAGTCCACTGCCGATATGCCCAACGTGGGCGTCGAGCCCTTCGACGGGCTGCTCGTGGAATTTGCGCAGTCAAGAGGGCCTTCGGTGGTGGTGAAGGGTTTGCGCGCAATCACCGACTTCGAATACGAGTTTCAGATGAATGCCTTGAACTACGAATTGTCCAACGAAATCGAGACTTTATTCATCATGTCACCGCCGAAGTTCATGTACCTCTCGAGCTCGGTAGTCAAGGAGATTGCGCGGCTTGGCGGCGCGTTCAGTCAATTCGTCACTCCCTGCGTCGAGGAGGCGCTTGTGCGCAAGTTCGGGCGCGGATAGGCGGGCGCGTCGCTGCCAGGGTTGCGAGAGCTTGGGCCAGGATATATAAAATGTGAATAGGAGTGCCGCATTTATGGGGGTCATGGTAGAATTGTGAAGGTTATGCAAGTTCGCCGAAAGGGGCGGACGGGCTTTGTATCGCACGAAATGTAGGCAAGCGGAAAGGTTAGCCATGGACGAAACAGGAGTCTTGGGACTCATCGAAGAACTCTCGATTCTGCTCGAGGATGCCAAGCCGGTGTTCGGCAAGCAGAACCTGCGCCAGGTGGACGTTGCCGCTGCCTTCGAAATTCTCGACGACATTCGCGACACGTTCCCTGCGGAGTTCGCGCAGGCGCGGCAGATTGTGCGCGAGCGCGAAAGCCTGCTCGACGACGCCGAAGACGAGGCGAACCGCATGATCGAAGACGCCCGCAGCCAGGCGATGACCATTGCAAGTGAGCAGGAGATCGTGCGTGTGTCCCAACAGCAGGCTGACGTGATTCTTGCCGATGCCCGCCAGCTCGAGCGCGAAACCCGCGCTGGTGCCGAAGACTACGCCGACGAGGTGTTCGGCCATGTGGAGCAGAGCCTTGACACCTTGCTTGCCAATGTGCGCCGCTGCCGCGACCGTCTCAACTCGGCTTCGCTTTCGGGTGGCAACTACTAGGCATGGACCACACCACTATTCACGTGCCAACGGAGCTCTTCGCGCCTGCGGAGAGCTCTTCTTATGCCGGCCGCTACGCCGTCGAGTCGCTGTCTGCCGGTCCAGACACATACTTGTTTGCCGAGCCGCTGCAGTGGAACGTGACGGTGTCAAACACCGGCGGCGCCCTGCTTGTGGCGGGAGTCGTTACGGGCACGGGAACGACCGAGTGCGCACGCTGCCTGGAGCCGATGGACGTACGTATCTCCGGCGACATCGAAGGGTACTACCTGCTTGACGCCGAAGAGGCGCAGGAGGAAGAGGGTGCCGAAGAAGAATTCGACGTGCTTGGGCCCGACAACACCATCGACCTGATTCCCCTGATCGAGGCGGCCATCCTGGTGGACGTTCCTCTGCAGCCGTTGTGCAAGGACGACTGTGCGGGCATCTGCCCCGATTGCGGCGCCAACCTCAACGAGGCGTCATGCGGCTGCGCTGCCGTGCGCAAGGAGTTCGAAGCGGCGCGCAATCCGTTTTCTGTCTTGAAGGACCTGAAGCTGTAGCGAAGCGCCCTGCGCGGCTGCTGCAAGCGGCAACGCTGGGCAACGGGTGGAAACGCTGGACAGCAGCTGGCGGTAACGTTGCAAAGTGACCGCAACGCTTGACAACAGGGGCTGCATTACTTTGTGCATAGCGTGAAGTTCGCTTGCAAGTGTTTTTTCGCTCGTGTAGAATACCGCCTTGCGCATTTGAACCAATGTGGGCGAAGGCCTGCTTGCCAAAAGGAGAGAGAAGATGGCTGTACCTAAGCGAAAGATGGGACGTGCTCGCACGAACGCACGCCGTTCCGCAAACGACAAGATCGCCGCGCCTGCACGTTCGACGTGCCCGCAGTGCGGGGAGGTCAAGCTCCCGCATCGCGTGTGCCCCAATTGCGGGTACTACAAATCTCGCGAAGTGATCGTGACCGAATAGACCAGACCCGCTTCGGCGGGTTCTTTTTTGCCCACAGAG
>JAFUCW010000233.1 GCA_017459485.1 Eggerthellaceae bacterium
GGTAAGGTAGGGGTTGTCCCAGTCCGCGTTCACGCCCAAGCGCTTGAAGCCCTGGCGCTGCACGTCCACGAAGCGCTCCGCCCATTCGCGGCACAGCTCCCTGATCTTGGCTTGGGATAGCTCGTTCATCTTCTCCGTGCCAAGCTCCTTTTCGACCTCATGCTCGATCGGCTGCCCATGGCAGTCCCACCCTGGGATATAGGGTGTGAAGTACCCGCGCTGCGCATGGGACTTGTTCACGAAGTCCTTCAGTATCTTGTTGAATGCATGTCCGATGTGGATGGGTCCGTTGGCGTAGGGCGGGCCGTCATGGAGCACGAAGGGCTCTCCGTCGGCGTTCTTTTCAAGGACCTTGTGGTAGATGTCGATGCTCTCCCACCATTCGAGTCGTTTCGGTTCGTTTTCAGGCAGGTTGGCCTTCATGGAGAAGTCCGTGTCGGGGAAAAACATCGACTGCTTGTAATCGTTGGACATTTGTTGTTCCTTCAGCTTATAAATTCCTTAGGTATGCACAAACTCAGTTATTATACAAGGATACACACTAAGAGAAAGCTTTACCTATGGACAACTACACCATTCTCACCGACTCTACGTGCAACCTCCCCGACGAATACATCGACCGCTACGAACTGAAAGTGCTTTCGTTGCGCTACATGACCGATGGCGTTGAGTATTTGGGCTACGATCCCGAAAACGCGAGCGATCTGCACGAGTTCTACCGCAAAATGCGGGAAGGAACCGTCTACACGACCAGTCTGCCCAACCAGCAGTCATCGGTGGATATCATACGCTCGATCTTCGAAGCGGGGCACGACTTGCTCTACATTGGGTTTTCGAGCGGCATCTCGGGTACGTACGAGGCAACCGAGAGCCTGGTGGCCAACATCTCGAAGGACTACCCCGAGCGCAAGGCGTTTTGCGTCGACACGCGCGCTGCCGCCATGGGCGAAGGGCTGCTGGTGCTCTACGCCGCGGAAAAGCGTGCTGAGGGCATGGCGATCGAAGAGGTACATTCCTGGGTCGAGGGAAACCGGTTCAACCTTGCGCATTGGTTCACGGTCGACGACCTCATCTACCTTTACCGGGGCGGGCGTGTGTCGCGCACGAGCGCTTTCGCAGGCAACGTTCTTTCGATCAAGCCGGTGCTCCATGTGGACAACGCCGGCCACCTGATACCCATGGAGAAGGCGCGTGGGCGCAAACGCTCCATACAGGGTCTTTTCAAGCATATGAAGGAAACGTATGACGACAGCGTGGGACCGCAGCATATCGGCATCAGCCATGGAGACTGCGCCGAGGACATGGAGTTTCTGGTCGACCTCATCAAGTCGGAGCCGCGCTTTTCGAACGTGGATTTTGTCGTGAACCTGCTCGACTCGGTCATCGGCGCCCATTCGGGCCCTGGCACGCTCGCCTTGTTCTACCTGGGCACTTCGCGCAACTAGTCGTTTCCGCGCACGATCTTTCGCATCGCTTCGAGCAGGCGCTCGTTTTCTTCGCGCATGCGCACTGCCACGCAGAAGAAATTACCATGCGGAAGCCCAATGGTGTCGTCAAGGTCGTCGACATGAAATCCCGTAAGCTGCAGGCTCGATACAAGGTCGCGCGCGTTGCGCACGCCAAGGCGAAGCTCGTCTGAGGGAGCGAATTCGCACAGGACGAAGTTGCCCTCCGCGGGGAAGATGTTCACTCCCGGCACCAGGCTGAGCATGCATTGCATCCAGGGAATCTCGTTGTCGAGGAAATCGTGCGTCTCCTCCAGGTATCCCGTTTGCTGGGACACCATGGGCGCGAGCACCTCTCCGAACATCCCTATTTCCGTGCCCGCGTAGAATTGCTCGATGTGACCGATCATGTCCTCGTGGGCGACTAGATAGGAAATGGGAATGCCGGGAATCCCGAAGGTGGTCGACGCGTTGCGCACGACGATGAGGTTCGGGTAGCGATCGACAAGCGACACCATGCTCTCCCCGCCGATGGTCAGCTCGATGTTGCTTTCGTCGACTATGACCCAATCGCATGTTTCAAGGTAGTGGATGAGCGTCTGACGAGGCAAAAGGCGCGAAGCGGGATAGGTGGGGTTGCCCAGCACCACTCCGCTGAAATTGCCTTGCTTGTGCGCTTCGTAGGCACCTGCCGAAGCAAACGAGACGCGGTTCACAAGTGGAAGGAACCGGTGACCTGCGTTTTCGATGGCTGTTTCGTATGCCATCGGGCAAGGCACGCTTGCGCCCACGGTGCAGTAGTCGAACGCGCAGCTTGCGTAGGTTATCAACTGCGTGGGAGACGTGCCCACAAGCACGTTGTCGGCGCTTATGCCAAGAAAGCGCGCTGCTGCGATCCGAAACGCCCTTCCGTCCCTGTCGGGCACGAAGTTATGCTCTCCGTCGACGAATGCCGTGTGGATCTCCTGGATGAAGGGCTTGGGAGCGCCTAGGGGGTTCGCGCGGTTGCTGAAGTCGATCCAGGTCACTTCGGAGCGCATGTCGTAGGGCATCGCGATGGGTTTGCCGGGAAGCGTTGCGCTTGTTTCGCGCAGGTTGGTTTGCTTGTTGAACAGCGAAGCCATCGACACCTCCTTGCCCTCGTTCGCAGTGCGTTCGCTCGTTCCCAAATAATGCATCGGTCGAAGTAGGGCATTTGAGTGGATGGTGGATAGCGCATTTAGCATTTGATGCGGGTTGACTATCCTACCACAACGAACGCAGAGGGCAAGTGCAAAAATCGGTGGATTCGTCCTGGCCCCATCGGGCCCTACCGTGCGCAAGGAGAATCGAAAGGGAAGATGGTAGACTTGTCCCATGTCGGAATCGCAACAGAGCTCATCTTGGAACGGCCGTGCCGTGATGCTGCTCGACTTGGACGCCTTCTTTGCATCCGTGGAGCAGCTCGACCATCCTTCTTGGAGGGGAAAGCCGGTCATCGTCGGCGGCGCTGCCGACAGGCGCGGCGTGGTCTCCACGTGTTCTTACGAAGCTAGGAAATACGGCGTTCACAGCGCCATGCCCTCCTCGACGGCTGCGAAGCTCTGTCCCGATGCAATATGGACACCGGGTAATTTCGCGCGGTACCGCGAAATGTCCGACAGGGTGATGGACATCATGCGCTCGGAAAGCCCCTTTTTGCAGCAGGTGAGCATCGACGAGGCGTTTCTCGATGTGACTCCCGGCAGGTTCACGGGGGACGATCCGGTTGCCATAGCGCAAAGGATCCAAAGCCGTGTCTCCCAGTTGGGGATCACGTGCTCGATAGGTCTGGGAGTGAGCAAGTCGGTCGCCAAGGTCGCTTCCGACTACGAAAAGCCCAGCGGACTGACCGTGGTCTACCCAGGACGCGAAGCGGCGTTTCTCTCCCCTCTTCCCACAAAGGCGATGAGCGGCATAGGTCCGGTGGCGCAGGAGCAGCTGCGCTCGTACGGCATCTCCACCTTGGGAGAGGTGGCGCAGGCGGATCAGGAGACACTTGCCTGGGTCTTCGGCAAAAACGCCGAAATGATGAGGAAGAGGTGCTTGGGCCAGGACGCCGACCTGGTGCGCGACAACGACGAGGCAAAGTCCGTTTCAAA
>JAFUCW010000019.1 GCA_017459485.1 Eggerthellaceae bacterium
CACGATGAAGAATCTGAATCAGCGAAGCGAGATTCAGATTCTTCGAGCAGCGGAGCGGCTGGCGCGAGGGGCGACCCCGCACCCTCCGGAGCGAGCAGTGGAGCACGGAGGCCCTAGCGCGCCCTCCGGTCGCCGTCGAGGGCGATTTGGCGAGTGCGATAGGGCCGACTGGCGAAATGAGCGCACTTTAGGTGCGCGCAGTGGAGCACGGAGGCCCTAGCGTGCCGCCAAATCGCCCTCGACGATGGTTAAAAAGGTTCGCCAGCCTAGCTCGGCGCACTTGACGCGCGCAGGCATGAGCGAAATCGACTTCAGCTGGGCAGCCTCGCCCAAATCTTCCAGTTCGTCGTCGGAAGCTTCGCCGCGGATCATCTTCAGAAACAGCTCGGAGAGGCGCTTGGCCTCCTCAACCGTTTCGTCGGTGATCAAATCCGCCATGATGTCGGCGGATGCCTGCGACACCGCGCAACCGCTTCCCGTAAACGCCACCTCTTCCACGACACCATCGACCACGCGCAGCGAAAGCACAATGGCGTCGCCGCAAGACGGGTTGACTCCCTCGTGCGAATGCGTAGGATCGTCCATCTGGTACTTGTAGTCGGGATGCGCGTTGTGCTCCATGAGCGCCGCGTTGTAGATTCCTTCAGTCATTGTTGCCTCTCAGAAACTCGATCTATTCGGTTCCCCGTTTGCCAACACGCAAGCGACGAACAGGGAGCAAGATGGCGTAGCTGGGCGCTTCGCAGTGTCGGCAGTTCCGCCGTTCGCCAGATCGGCGAAACCTCCTATCCATGGAACATCTCCCACACATGCTTCAACCCGCTGACCAGCTTGTCGATGTCGGCGCTGTCGTTATAGAACGCCAGGCTCGCGCGACAGCAGCTTTCGATTCCCAGGTGAGCCAGCAGCGGCTGGGCGCAATGGTGCCCAGCGCGAATGGCCACGCCGTCCATGTCCAGGATGGAAGCCACGTCGTGCGGGTGGATGCCGCACACGTTGAAGCTGACCACCCCATGGTGCGCCGCCGGATCCGCAGGCCCGATGATACGCACGAAATCCAGCTCGGAAAGGCGGTGCATGCACGTGTGCACAAGGGCCGACTCGCGCATCTGGATGGCTTCGAAGCCCACGGACTCGATGTAGTCTAGCGCCGCATCAAGCGCGTAGATGCCCGCCGCGTCCTGGGTGCCCGCCTCGAACTTCTCCGGAACGGGCGACCACATGGCGTCCTGCTCGGTCACGCTGGAAATCATCTCGCCGCCGGTGAGGAACGGCGGCATTGCGTCGAGCAGCTCGTGGCGACCCCACAGCACACCGATGCCGAAGGGGCCGAACGCCTTGTGGGCAGAAAACGTATAGAAGTCCGCGTCAAGCGCGGGCAAGTCGATGGGCATGTGAGGCGCGCTCTGGGCTCCGTCGACCACCATGACCGCATTCACTTCGTGCGCGGCCTTCGCAAGCGCCGCCACGTCGGTGGCCGTGCCCAGGATGTTGGACACATGCGTCGCGGAAACGATCTTCGTGCGGGGGCCGATCTTCGCGCGAATTTCGTCTTCTCCGATCGCGCCGCTTTCGTCCACATAGAGGTAAACCAGCTGCGCACCCGTGTGCCTGCACACCTGCTGCCAAGGGATCATGTTGGAATGGTGCTCCATGATAGTGATGCACACCTCGTCGCCCGGCCCGAGCACCATGCCACCGAAGGACGACGCCACTATGTTGAGCGCCTCGGACGCGTTGCGGCAAAACACGATGTCGCGGGCGTCGGCGTCGGAAAGCCCCAGGAAACGAGCCGTGTGCGCACGTGCGGCGCCGATTGCCTCGGTCGCTTCGACCGAAAGCCGGTAGAGTCCGCGCAGAGCATTGGCGTTGAGCGTTTCGTAGAAGCGCTTCTGGGCGTCGATGACCGACTGGGGCCGCTGTGCGGTTGCCGCACTGTCCAGAAACGCCAGATTGGCATTGGTGGCAAGCAGCGGGAAATCGCGCTTGAAAGGATTGTCGACCAGCGCCGACACCTTTATGCCTGCGGCGTCCCATTCAGCGCGCCCGCGCTCGGTAAGCATGTCCACGCCATGGAGTATACGTTGCTGTTCCGCCATGTGTTCGCTCCTCGTTCTTTCGTGCGGCTCTTCCGCAGGGCCACGGTTCAGACTGTATCGTCGCAGGCCACCGGCCCGTCTCGCTTCGCTAGTCTTCGTCCTGCAGCAGCCTGTAGGCATCGCCTAAGACTTCGCCTCCCAGACGTTCCACCGCCGCGCGCACCGCGTCGTCAAACGCGTGGAGGCGCGCATAGTCGAACGCCGCAACCGCAAACAAGTCCTCGGTCTGGTCTGGCGTCAAGCCGCGCGTTTGCATGTATCCCAGCTGTTCGGGGTTCACGTGCCCAATGGTTGCTCCATGCGCCCCCTGGACGTCGTCTTCGTCGCACAGGAGGATGGGGACGGTCTTGTTCGACACGTCGTCGCTGACCAGCAGCACCGTTTCGTTCTCCTGGCCGATTGCGCCCTTTGCGCCGTGAACCAGGTCGATGGTGCCGCGCAATACCTTGGCCGAAGAATCCATGAGCACGCCGTTGGCAGAAAGGGTGCAGGTGGACTGAACGCCGCGCTGGCGCATGATGTAGTTGAAGTCAATCTTGTTGGCACCGTGTCCAAGGTAGCGCGTTTCCACCACTGCCTCCGACTCACGCCCGGACAGGTTGCAGGCGAAACCGGTATAGGACTCCGCTGCACCAAGCACCGTCTGGGATGCATTGAGGCGGGCACCGTCTTCCAAGTGGGCGCCGAAGTTGTCCAGGTGCTGCCATGTAGCATCGAGCGTTTGGACGAACTCTATGTCCACGTTGGCTCCCTCTGCCGCGAACACCCTTGTCTCCACACCTGCCACTCCAGTTCCCCCAAGGGGAGAATCCACATGGACGGCAACGTGGATGCGCGAATGCGCCTGAGCCACCACGTCGAGCAAGGCAAGAGCGCAGGCGCCATCTTCGGCGTTCACGCGCACGACGACGGGCTCTTCGCAGGTCGTGCCCGCAGGCGCCACCACGCCGATGTGCCTGGCAGCAACGTTGGAAAAGATGCCGTGAGCCACTTCGCCCATGCCCGTTTCCCATTGGGACGCGGCGCCTTCTGCCGAAGACAGTGCAGCATCGAACGCGGACGAATCCTCCACGATGCCTGCGGGAACAATGGCCTCGATAGCACCTCCGCCCGCTTCCTCCATCGCGGAAAACGAGACTTCGGCCTCGTTGATCTTGAACTTGTGCCAGGTGATGGCTGGCATGCGGTTAACGGTTACAGTTGCAGCTTCTATCGTCATATCGTGTTCCTATCGCAGGTTATCTATCCCAATGATGGAAGGTGCCTGGTTCGCTTCATCGTCGCAGGTGGCCGAAGCGCCAGCGAGGCCACTCCCCGTGGACCCGCAGGTGGTCGAAGGGTCAGCGAGATTCGATAGGGCGAGTGCGATAAGCCCGCTCTCGGCGCAGTGCCCGTACTTCGGTACGGGCCAAGCCGTAGTAGGGCTTAGCGTGCCGCCATATCGAATCGCAGCGTCGGCTGGTCCGACGTTTGTCAAAACGTCGGAACCCATCAACCTATGGCCCCTTCCATCTCCAGCTTGATCAGGTTGTTCATCTCCACGGCGTACTCAAGGGGAAGCTCCTTGGAGATGGGCTCAGCGAAGCCGTTGACGATCATGGTCGACGCTTCCTGCTCGGAAATGCCGCGACTTTGCAGGTAGAACATCATGTCGTCGCCGATGCGGCCGATGGACGCCTCGTGCCCCACGTTGACGTGCTTGGCCCGCACGTCCATGGCAGGGATGGTGTCGCTCCTGCTTTCGTCGTCGAGCATCAGGCTGGTGCATGCCACGCTCACGTTGGAATACTCGGCCTTTTCGGTCACCAGCACCGAAGAGCGGAACGTCTGGATGCCGCCGGACTTCGAAATGCCCTTGGTGTCCACATGCGCGCTGGTGTAGGGCGCGTTGAGAACCACCTTGCAGCCCGTGTCCAGGTTCTGGCCGGCACCCGAAAACGTGATGCCTGTAAACTCGCACGTGGAGTGCGCGCCGTCCAGGATGGACATCGGGTAGAGGTAGCCCACATGGGACCCGAAACTGCCGGAGACCCATTCGACCTGGGCGTCTTCCTCCACGATGGCGCGCTTGGTGTTCAGGTTGTACATGTTCTTCGACCAGTTTTCGATGGTCGAGTAGCGCAGCTTCGCACCGCGCCTCACGAACAGCTCGACCGCGCCGGCGTGCAAGTTCGCCACGTTGTACTTCGGCGCGCTGCAGCCTTCGATGAAGTGCAGGTCCGCACCCTCTTCCACGATGATCAGGGTGTGCTCGAACTGGCCCGCGCCCTTGGCGTTCAGGCGGAAGTAGCTTTGCAGCGGGAAGCCCATCTTCACGCCGGCAGGCACGTAGACGAAGCTGCCACCCGACCACACCGCGCCATGGAGTGCGGCGAACTTGTGGTCGGTTGGCGGGATGAGCGTCATGAAGTGCTCGCGGATGATGGCCTCCCACTTGGGGTCTTCCATCGCCTCCTCGATACCGGAGTAAACCACGCCCAGCTCTTTGACCGACTCCTGGATATTGTGGTAGACCAGCTCGGAGTCGTACTGGGCGCCCACGCCGGCAAGATAGGCGCGCTCCGCTTCCGGGATGCCCAGGCGCTCAAAGGTGTCCTTGATGTCCTCGGGCACGCTTTCCCAGTCGCTCTTCTGCTCGGTGGGCGGCTTGACGTAGGTGACGATGTTGTCCATGTCCAAGCCGTCGATGGACGGGCCCCAGTTGGGGACCTGCAGCTGATGGTATATCTCCAGGCTGTGCAAGCGGTGCTCGAGCATCCACTCGGGCTCGTCCTTGCGCGCCGATATCTCGCGGACTATGTCGGGGGTAAGGCCGGCGTCAAGGCGCTCGGAGCCTTCCTCGCTCTTGGTGAAGTCGTACATGCTGCGGTCGACGTCGGCGACCTGCGAGCGCTCCGTCCCCGCCATTGCTATTCGCCTTCCCCGTCGCCCGCCTCGTTGGCAGCGGCTTCGTCGGCGGC
>JAFUCW010000234.1 GCA_017459485.1 Eggerthellaceae bacterium
GAAACTGCCTTCGCAATATCCGATTCGGGGTCGTCGAGGTCCCCGAAGATGCGCGCATCGGCAATACAGGTCGAAACGCAGGAGGGGCTGTTCGGGCCGCCCACTTCGTCGCTCCAGCAGAAACGGCATTTCTCGACCACGCCGGAAATCTCTTCGATCATGCGCACGCTGTAGGGGCATGCCACCATGCAGTACTTGCATCCGATACACTTGTTCTGGTCCACCAAGACGACGCCGGCCTCGTTGATGAACGTGGCGCCGGTCGGACACACCTTCTCGCAGGGGGCGTCTGCGCAGTGCATGCACTGCATCGGGATGGCCTCGGAATGAACGTCGGGGAACGTACCGCTTTCGAGAAACTCGAAATGGATGAATCCCTCTTTGGGGCCAAGCGTGTTTTTCATCTGGCAGGCGACGCGGCAGGCGAAGCAGCCGACGCACTTGCGTGTGTCTATCACCATTCCATAGCGCGGCATGCTAGGCACCTACCTTCCTGATCGTGATGGCCACTTCCTGGCTCATGGTCGACCCCACTCCCGGCTCCATGTCGAAGGGAACGAAGTTGGGCGTGCATATGCCAAAACCGTAGCCCTGCGAAAGGTAGGGCGACGAACCGCCGTAGTGCGTGGGAGCATAGACACGCCGGGCATGAGCCGCTCGGTCACGTGCACGGCAATGGTGTCGGTGTATTCGGAAGACGACATTTCGACCGTCTCCCCTTCGGCAATGCCCAGACGCGCGGCGTCCGACGCGTTCATCCACAGGCGCTCAAGGTCGTAGGTTTTGGAGATGTCCATAAGAGATTCGATGCTCGTGGTCATAGTGTGGCTTTGGATGGACTGTTTGCCGCCCACGAAGTAGAACTCGCCTTCTTCCGGGTGAACCTTTCGGTCTTCCCAGGTGATGACCGGGCTTAGGCCCGCGCGGCCGATGGTGACGCTGAACAGCTCCACCTTGCCGGAAGGCGTGTTGAACTGAGGCACCTTTCCGTACTCGAAATCGGACGTGGGGAGCTCCACGATGCCTTTCTCGCGCAGTTCGTCGATAGTCAAGCCAAGGGTCGCAAGTTGGGCTTCGACCAGCTCTTCGGCGGTGAAGTCGAAATACTCGCCCACGCCGCACGCGGCGGAAAGTTCGCGGAAAATCTGGTCGGCGGGGCGCGTTTCGGGATGCACGACGTCGATTGCCTTGTCGCGGATGGCCACCATGTGCTTCTTGCCGCCAAGCGTGTAAACTGCTTCCAGGCGCTCCAGGTAGCTGCATTCGGGCAGCACGTAGTCGGCCAGCATGGCTGTCTCCGACATTTGCACGTCGATGCTGACCACCAGGTCGACCTTGGAAAGGCCCTCTTCCCACACAGCGGGGTTTGCGTAGCCCTTCGCGGCGTTGCTCTGGTAGAAGAACACTGCCTTCATGGTGCCATCAAGCGCCGCCTTGAGCACCGCCAGGTTGGTGCCGAAGCCCTGGACCGCCAAGGGGAATTCCTCGTTGCCCACACGCACATGCTGCGCGGCAGGAGGAGTCGGAAACTTGTCGGCAGGAAGCGCACCGATGCTCGGAGAGCTGGTGATGAGCGCACCGCCCTCCTGTCCGTAGTTGCCCAAAAGCGCGTTGAACGCAGCGACGGCGCGCCCGGTCATGAACGAGTTCGCGTGGGCACACCCGAACGCGGCGCGCCACGACGGCTCGACCACTGCAGCAGGGGCAGCTTCGGCCATCTCGCGCGCGAGCGTGGCAATGACCTCGGCGTCCACACCACAGATCTCGCTTGCCCACTCGGGTGTGAAGCTCTCGACCTCCTTCTTGAACGCATAAAAGCCGAGAACGTGCTCCTTCACGAACTTCGCGTCGTAGAGTTCCTCTTCGATAAGCACGTGGGACATGGCAAGGAGAAGGGCCAGGTCGGTGCCGGGCACGATGGGCACCCATTGGTCGGCCATGTGCGCGGAGTTGTTGTAGCGCGGGTCCACGATGACAATCTTGCAGTCGCCTTCCACGGCCACGTTCGCGAACAGCTTCATGTCGGCCGGCGTGATGCCGTCGGCATAGCTGCGACCGATGAACATGACCATCTTCGCATTGGCCAGATCCGCCGAAAAACCGCCGCCGATGGTGTGGCGATAGGCGCTTTGCAGAGAGAGGTTGCAGGCCGCCGCATGCGTGTAGATGTTCGCCGACCCAAGCGCAGCGGCGAAACGCGGCCCGTAGAAGTTGATGTTGGGACGCGGGTCGCGGATGAACGCGAACGCTTCCGGTCCATACTCCGCAAGGATCGAAGTCAGCTTTTCTCCGATTTCCTTGTACGCATCGTCCCAGCTGATTGGCTCGAAGTCGCCGTTTTCCATGCGCTTCATGGGCTGCGTCAGACGATCCGCCGAATACGTCATTTGGGCAAACCCGTGACCACGGCCGCACATGCGCCCTCCGGACTTGGGGTTGTCGGGGTTGCCTTCCAGCGTGTGGACCTTCCCTCCTACGGTGTTGACCCACAGCCCGCATTCGTTGGAGCAGCCGTTGCACAACGTTGCCGTGCGCTTCGCCTCCCCGGTAAGCTCTTCTCGCTGCGCGCCGCACCCGGTCATGCCGATCGCGCCCGCGCTAGCAAGGACGGCGCTGGCCGCACCTGTGCGCAAAAAGCCCCTTCTCGTCATCTGTCTGCTCATGGCAGCACTACCTCCTCTGTCGTCCCGACGTGCAGGAAACGCCCCGGTGCGCCTATGCGCTCTGGGCCACTTCCCTCACGTCGTTCTCTCCCCATTCATCCAAAACGACCCTGCGGACAAGGTCGACGAAGTTGCAGTAGAACGACGCAGCACTCGCAAGCGCCTCGTCATCCTCATTCTCCATGCGCGCCCCAAGGGCATCCAGATAGTCGGAAAGCCAGCCGAAATGCTCTTCTGCGAACAGGTGCGCCTGGTCGGCCGGCGCATGGTCGCAAAGAAACTCGTTCAATTCAAGAAGCAAAAGCAAATGGTCGGGCACCGCCTTGTACGCTTCGGGCACTTCGATTTCAAGCGAGTCGCACACTTCCTGGACGTGCTGGGCAGACCGTCCCAGGTAGAAGCCCTGCCCATGTTGCAATCCTGCCCGATGCCCACCCCAATCTTCAAAGAGGGACTCGACGGGAGGAAGCGACCCCGGAATGCCGGGAGTAAGGACGCGGTTGAAGAAATGGCGGTACTCGTCGTAAGAAGGAGGGACGGTGCGCGCCAACGCATCATGCACTCCAAGCTCTTCGTCAATGCGCGGGAGGCAGGCTTGCATTGCGCAGGCGTACTCCACCTCCGTTGCTCTGGACAGCAGGATGCCTGCAATGTCGAGCATATGTGAACCGATGGTCGGCACGATCGTCGTTCTCAATTGTCCAGCTAGCTGGTCACGACCGGATTGCCCGCTTCGTTCCATGCGGTCATGCCGCCTTCGAGCGTGAAGACCGTGTCCATGTCGGCGCCAAGAGCGTTGAGGATGTCGGTTCCTGCCTGGGCGTACTTCTTGCCTGCATAGCACACCAAAACGATTTCACAGCCTTCTCCAACCTCGTTTCCGGTGACCCTCGAAAGCGTTGCGGTCAGGTTTGCGATGCCGTCTGCGTAATTGTTGTTGTCAACGACCTTGTTCAAGGGGGCGTTGACTGCACCTTTGATATGGCCGGCCTTGAAGTCCTCTGCCTTGCGTAGGTCGACGAGCAGCTTGGTCTTGTCGCCCTTATCGATGTCGGCAAGCACTTCCTTGCACGTGACGTATTGCATGGCGACGTCGTTTTCCGCCAAACCAGAAGGGCCGTCGAGCACGGGCTCGGACGAACGGCTGTCAGACGAGGCGGCATCGGAAGAGGCTGAGTCGCTGCTGCCACGCGCAACGGAGTCGCTGCTGCCCTTGCCCACCGCGTCGCTGCTGCCGAGCGCAACGGAGTCGCTGCTTGCCGCAGGCTTCGCATCGCTGCTTGCTGCGGACACGGAAGACGTTGAAGCTTCGCTGGCCGAAGACGACTGCTCCTGGGCGGAAGACGTCGGAGCCGACGCAGACAGCGAAGAGGCATCGTCAGACGAAGCGCAGCCTGCCAAAACACCCGCAGCGAAGACGCAAGCGATCAAGATTGCGAATAACCTTTTCATGCAACACTCCCCCAATTACTCGCATTGTGGCATTTCTCTTAAAGATAACGCCCGCATAGACGAAAGTGCATGCGAATCGCCCTTGCCACAACACGTGAATACTAGCAGATAAGAACGTTCTAAAAAAGTGTCAAAGTCACATTTTAGCGAAGAGCGAACCCATCGCTCACCTGGTAAAACATAGTGTTTTGGTATGATTTGGGCCTACCGGTGCACCACGCGCTTGGCCAATGCCACCCCGTCTTTGAACCGACGGGTTCGCCCGAAAAGGAGCACTTCTGTGGCCAATGCAGCAAGCAGCGCCACAGCTGCTTTCGCCGCAAGCGCCGCCAACCCCGACCCAGGAACCAATCCGCACAAAGCCAAGGCCGCTGCGCAGGCGACACCGCACGCCCCCAAGTAGACGAAATGGTCGACGTAGTAGGCAGCTGCATGCGAAATGCCGAAGTAGAGCTTGAAGTCAAGGTGGGACCCGTAGAGGAAGTTGAAGGTGAACAGCACAGCCAGGGTCGCCGCCACCACGCCGACGGGCCCGACCAGCTGCACGAGGACGACGTTGAGGGCGATGTTCGCGGCCGTTTCGGCACACGCGCGCCAGCGCAAGTCCCACCACACACCGGTTGCGTTCACGTAGACGGTGCGCACATCTCCCATGGTGCGCACGTAGAAATACGCCCCCATCAGCACGGCCACTTCGCCGGGAAGCACCAGTTCGTCGCCTACCCAGAGTGCTATGAAGTCCTGGTAGCACGCCACTAGGCACGCCGTGCACACAAGCGCGACCATGGCGTAGAGGAAAGCGAAGAGCCGCATGTCGGAAAAGTTCTTGTCGGGGCTTTCGGTTGCCACGCTGTTGCCCACCGACCCCGTCATGGCAGACCCCAACGTGCCCAGCACGCCCAACAGGCCGGTACGGACGACGAAGGAGTTGCCGTACGCCGCCACGGTCGCAAGCCCTGCAAACCGGGCAAGCAATATGCCCGGAAGTGCGTCGCGCACGACAATGCAAGCCTTTTGCACCACCAACCCGGCAACGCGCCTGCGCATGTCGGCGCGCTCTTTCGTCCCCAGCGTCTCCCGCCTCAGTCCCTGTGCGGCAACTTCTGGAAACGCTTTGTCGACCACACGGGACATGACAACGTTTCCTGCAATGGTGCAAAGCGGCATCGCCAGCGCGTACGTGTAGAAATTCGGAAACATTAGGAGCACGCTGGCCTGGGAAGCAAAC
>JAFUCW010000235.1 GCA_017459485.1 Eggerthellaceae bacterium
CGACTCGAGGTAGAAGTCGAACATGTCGGCGGCCGTCTTGTCGGCGAAGCCCTCGCTGGGCCTGCGCCTGCTGTTCTCCTGGAAGAACTCCTCCCACTTCCAGTGAGCAATGGCAAGCAGCAGGCCGGCCTTGGTGTCGAAGTAGCGGTACAACGTTGCGATGCCATACCCGCTGGCGTTGGCGACGTCTTGCAAGGCAACGGCATCGATACCCTTCTGGGAGAACAGCGCATAGCCCGCCTCGAGGAAGGCCTTCCTCTTCTTGGCTTTCGCGGGCTTTTCGGAAACTACGCTTTGCATGGCAACTCCATCACAGGTGCAACGTGCATCGTTAGTTTTGATAGTTGCACTATCTTTTATCATACGCGCCGGTGGTTCGCAAACGGGGGCGCTCGGGCACTAGTTGACACTGGCAGAGAAATACACGAACATACGTTCTATGGAAGGATTCAAGGCACTTGAAGGGCTCAACGACGCCCAGCGCGAAGCCGTTACCACGACGGAAGGCCCCGTGCGCGTTGTCGCGGGCGCGGGTTCGGGCAAGACGCGCGCCCTGGCACGGCGCTTCGCCTACCTGGTAAACGACCTGGGCATCATGCCCGGCAACATCCTGTGCGTCACCTTCACCAACAAGGCCGCCAACGAGATGCGCCAGCGCATCCGCACGCTCACCGGCGATGCGGACACCGGCTACGTGAACACCTTCCACGGCTTTTGCGTGTCGGTGCTGCAGGAGGATTCCTCTGCCCTTTCGCTTCCCAAGCGCTTCCTGGTGCTGGACAACTCCGACATCGATGCCATGCTGCAGATCATCTACGAAGAGCGGGGCCTGAGTCTGCGCGACACCACCTTCGCGAAGGCGCGCGACATGTTCGAGGTGCGCAAGGTGTTCACGCATCCCGACTACTACCGCGACCTGCTGGACCTCTCGCTTGACGCGCTGAAGCTTAAGTACGACCTTGCCGAAGCGGTGGACGACATCTTGTTCTACGGCTACCTGTACCAGCAGAAGAAGTGCTTTGGGCTGGACTACAACGACCTGATCATCTTCACGCTCGAGCTGTTCCGCCTGCGCCTCGACATTCGAAGCAAGTGGCAGGAGCGCCTGGAATACATCATGATCGACGAGTTCCAAGACATCGACGGGCTGCAATACGAGCTGATGGAGGTCCTGGCCGCCCACCATGGCAACCTGTTCGTCGTGGGAGACCCCGACCAGACCATCTACACCTGGCGTGGCGCAAACGTGAAGTACCTGCTTGAGTTCGATGTGCGCTTCCCCGGCACGCGCACCATTATGATGAACGACAACTACCGGTCGACGCCGCAAATAACCATGGTGGCAAACTCGCTTATTGCCGCCAACCACAAGCGCATCGCCAAGAGCATCGTCTCGCTGCAAGCGCCGGCCGGGAAGGTGCGCTGCTACCACGCCGCCAGCTCGGCCGAGGAGGCAGGCTGGATCGTCGAGCAGGTCGAACGGCTTGTCGAGGGCGGCGTCGATCTGCGCGACGTCTGCGTGCTGTACCGCGCACTACGCTTCGCGCCCTGTTGAGGATGCGCTCGTGAAGGCGCGCATTCCCTACACCATCTACAGCGGCGTGCAGTTCTTCGACCGCAAAGAGGTGAAGGATGCGCTGTCGTACCTGCGCATGGTCATCTTCCACGACGACCTGTCCTTCGAGCGCATAGCGAACGCACCCAGGCGCAACCTGGGGCAGCGCCGCATGAAGTACCTGCGGCAGTACGCCGAGGGCAAGCAGGTATCGCTGTACCGCGCACTGGTGGACAACCTGGACGACCCCATCATGAAGGGCACGCAAGCCCGGCAGTTCGTGGACCTTGTCGAGCGCTACTCTGCCCAGGCCGAAGCGCGCCCGGCCTCGGAGCTGCTAGCCGACCTGCTGGACAAAAGCGGCTACGAGCAGGCGCTGCGCACCGAGGGCAGCCAGGAACGGCTCGACAACTTGGCCGAACTGCGTCAAGCCGTCTACGAGTACGAGACCACCTGCGGCGAAGAAGCCACCCCCGACAACTTCCTCGCGCACGTATCCCAGATGACCAACCTCGACAAGGGCCTTTCCGCCAACAAGGTCAAGCTCATGACCATCCACGCGGCCAAGGGCCTCGAGTTTCCCTACGTGTTCATCTGCTCGCTCAACGAGGGCGTGCTGCCTTCGCGCAAGACGCGCACGACCGAAGCCATGGAAGAGGAGCGCCGCCTCGCGTTCGTGGCTGCAACGCGGGCCAGAAAGGCCTCTTCCTCACCTGCGCCGACGGCACGTCGCACGACGGCATGCCCCGCTACCCCAGCCGCTTCGTGTTCGATATCGATCCCGACTACATCGATTTCGAAACACCGCTCGAGGATTCGCTCGTACGCGACGCCCGAGCCTACGTGCGCACGCAAGACGCCAAGCTCGACCAGGCCGGATCAGCGCCCCGCTTCGAGATCGGGCAGCGAATCAGCCATCCCGTATTCGGCGAAGGAGCCATCGTCGGCGTCGACGCGGATCGCAGCGCTTACGAAATCCAATTCGACGGCATGGACACCACGCGCAACCTGGCGTTCAGAGCAGCGCTCAAGCCGGCATAACGACTCACCCCCCAAAGACTGCCAAAAACCAAAGCAGATGAGTCATGCGCTCGCGTTTGACACGGGATCGCGGGCGGCGTCATAAAAGGGGACTGTCCCCTTTTATGCCGCGACTTGCAAAGCTCTTCGCTGCGCTCAAGACGATTGGTTGAACTGCCATTTGAAACACCCGCATCTTTTGGCCCTTCGGCAGCGCAAAACCGCTCGCTCGGCGAAACCCTAGCTTGATTCTTGGTTGATACGCCCCAGCGATGCGAATACCCTTGATACGAATAATTGGATTCGCATGCGGGCAACCCGCATGCGAGGGCAC
>JAFUCW010000236.1 GCA_017459485.1 Eggerthellaceae bacterium
CATTTGTTGCTGAAGCCCATGGAAGTCTGGGTAAGTTGCGGTTGAGTCACGCCCTGCATACACCTGGGTACGTTGCGGTTGAGTCTCCTCACGCATATTCATGGACTCGTTGCAGCCAAACATCCGGGCGCATCAAGGTCTGCTGCGGTCAGAAGTCCATCTCGCACGCTTTCACCCGTTTCCCTATTGGTGCGCAGCCGCGAACCCCCTCTCCAGGTCGGCAAGGATGTCGTCGATGTGCTCGGTGCCGATTGAAAGGCGAATCGTGTTGGGGCGTATACCAGCAGCTGCTAGTTCTTCGGCGGACAACTGCGAATGCGTGGTGGTCGCCGGATGTATGACCAAGCTCTTCACGTCGGCAACGTTGGCCAGCAGGCTAAAGACCTGAAGCGCGTCGATGAAAGCGTGCGCCTGTTCCTGCCCGCCCTTCACGTCGAAAGTGAATATGGTCGCGCCGCCATTCGGGAAGTAGCGTTGGTATAGCTCGTGCTGTGGGTGGTCGGGTAAGCTCGGATGGTCGATGTGTTCGACCAAGGGATGATCTGCGAGGAATTTGACGACCGCAAGCGTGTTGTGCACGTGGCGCTCGAGCCGCAAGGAGAGGGTTTCGACCCCCTGCAGCAACAAAAACGCGTTGAAGGGCGAAATGCAGGCGCCGGTGTCGCGCAGGAGCACGGCGCGGATGTAGGTGGCGAAGGCGGCCGAACCTGCTGCGTCCACGAACGACACACCATGGTAGCTGGGGTTTGCGTCGGCAATCGGTGCGTAGGCACCCGCTGCTTTCCAGTCGAACGTCCCGCCATCCACGATAATGCCGCCAAGCGTGGTGCCATGTCCGCCAATGAACTTGGTGGCGGAGTGCACCACTATGTCGGCGCCATGCTCTATGGGGCGCAGCAAATAGGGTGTTGCAAAGGTGTTGTCCACGACAAGAGGAATTTGGTGCGCATGCGCAATGGCTGCCAGTGCGTCGATGTCGGGGATGTCGCTCGTGGGATTGCCAAGTGTTTCCACGAAAATAGCTTTCGTGTTGGGACGGATAGCTGCTTCCACCTGCGCATGGTCGTGGATGTCCACGAAGGTCGTATCGATGCCATAGAGGGGCAGGGTGTGCGCAAGAAGGTTATAGGTGCCGCCGTATACACTTACCTGCGACACGATATGTTCGCCTGCCTGGGCAAGCGCTTGTATGGTGTAGGTGATAGCTGCCGCGCCACTGGAAAGAGCTAGTGCCGCCACGCCGCCTTCAAGCGCTGCAATGCGCTTTTCGAGCACTTCCTGGGTGGAATTGGTCAGGCGTCCGTAGATGTTGCCCGCGTCCGCAAGGCCGAATCGGGCGGCGGCATGGGCAGAGTCGCGGACCACGTAGGACGTGGGCTGGTAGATGGGCACGGCGCGTGCGTCGGTTGCTGGGTCGGGCTGTTCTTGTCCGACGTGGAGCTGTAGGGTTTCGAATTTGTAGTCGCTCATGGTTGCTTCCTTTCGATCGAGCGATGGCGGGAAAGGGTTTCGAGGCACAAAAAAGGAGCCTCGCATAAGGGGCTCCCGGGCAGTTCGGCATACAAGGTACCTTTACGGTGTCAGGTGCGCGGAGTGGTTGCATGAGCGAACCCGACACTACGACGTGCCCGGGAGTACAGCATTCGACAACACCATGCAGCCCACCAGGTTTCGGTGAAAAGACTGTCTTGTCCTTTTCGGTTCATGCGAACTCGCTCCATTCGTTGATGACAGAATATATCCTAGTATTTTTCTAGGTAATAGCAAGACCTCGCTTCAAGATTCACAAAGCAGGCACATTGCGTCACTGCGTCGCGGAAATGGGCGTGCCAGGGGACCCCGATCCCGCCTTCGCAATCCCGTTCGTGGTCGCCGCATTTGTTCGCAAGGTCGAGCACCGTCTTCTCCAAGGTGCGCACGTCTTCAACGGAGGCTTCGTCGGCTTTCGGGAATTGCGCGATGTTCAGCACGATCTGCATATCGACGACCGACGCCTTCAGGCGCGCCTCAACCAGTTGGTGGCATACGTGTGTGCACGGCAATCTGTCGATGGCGCATTCGTAATCGGAGATGGATACTTTGTGTTTGCAATACTTTAGCACTCTACTGTGATAAAGTATCAAGCAGAAAGAAGAGAGTTGATGGGGCGAAAATCAGGATGGATGATGCATGCGATGTTGATAAACCGAGAGGAAAAGCACGCTTTGACCTTTTCAACTACAATGAAGCGTTGCTGCCGAAATACGAAAGAGTGAGATCGTGGATTACGTGACACCTACTGGCTTCAGAGACATTCTGCCCGACGAGGCGCTTGTGCGCGAGCGGCTTTCGCAAAGCGTCCAAGGGCTGTTTGACGAAGCGGGCTATGTGCCTGTCGAGACGCCCACGCTCGAACGCATGGATGCCATGAACGCCGCTGGGCACATCCCAGGGGCTACGTTTAAGTTGTTCGACGCCCAAGGAGAGCTTCTTGCGTTGCGTCCGGACGTGACCATGCAGGTCGCGCGCATGGTCGCCACACGGTTGCGTGGGATGGAAGACCCCATCCGCCTGCGCTACACTCAACGTGTCTTTCGCGACGTCGATACGCAGTTCGAAGCTCGCGAGATGACTCAGGTGGGCATCGAGTGCATCGGCCCTTTTGGAACCGAGGCAGACGCGGAAGTAGTGGGCCTTTGTGCTCGTGCGCTTGCGGCGACAGGACTGGAGAAGTTCACGGTCGCACTTGGGACGGTGGCGGTCCTGCGCTCGCTGCTCGAGGCGTGCAAGGCCGACGGAGCTTGGAAAAACCAGGTACTTGCGGCATACCATGCCTCGAACTTCGTTGCCCTTGACGCCCTGTGTTCGCAACCAGAGGTTCCGGAGGAGTTCGCGCAGGCCGTTCGATCCCTTCCTCGCATACGTGGCGGACGAGAGGCAATCGAGGAAGCCAAAGCTGTCGTCGAACCACTCGGGTGTGCGGAGGGGCTCGACGAATTTGCTGCAACCTTCGATGTTCTGGCAAATGCAGGACTTGCAGACGACCTGCTGGTTGATTTCTCGATTATGAGCAGCTTCGATTATTACACCGGCATTGTGTTCGAGGCATATGCTCCCGGTATGGGCGAATTGCTTGGGTCGGGCGGCCGCTACGACACCATGCTCGAGGGCCTGGGTGCACCTGCGCGGCCGGCCGCTGGCTTCTCCTTCTACCTCGAACACGTCATGGAGGCGTTTGCGGCTGCGGAAAACGCAGTCGATGGGCAGCGTCCGCTGCGCGTTGCGGTTCCGAAGGGCTCGCTTAACGAAGGATCGATCCGTGTGCTTCGCGAGGCGGGGCTTGACACCACCGGCCTCGAAGACCCGGGGCGGCAGCTGGTCATCTCCAATCCGGGAGTGGACTACATCATCGTGCGTCCGACCGATGCGCCGGTGTTTGTGGCGCTCGGCGCTGCCGATTGTGGCATTTGCGGAAACGACAGCCTGGTCGAGTCTGGCGCCGACGTGGTCGAGCTGGTCGATCTGTGCTTCGGTGCGTGTACGTTCGTTGTGGCCCAGCCTGCGGGAACAACGGAAGCGGTGGAGAAGCGTTATCGGAAGCTGGGCTCGATGCGCATTGCCACGAAGTATCCCAACATCACGCGGCGCCATTTTGACGCCCAGGGCGTTCAAGTGGAAGTGGTGCAGCTGCACGGCAACATCGAGCTTGCCCCTATGGTGGGCATGGCAGAGCGCATCGTGGACATTACTGCCACGGGCACCACTTTACGCGAGAACAACCTGGAGGTGGTCGAGAACGTCATGGACTGCTCCGCCCGTTTCTTCGCCAACTCCGCTGCGTTTCGCATGGACAAGCGCGTGGTCGAGCTGGCCCGCAACCTGAAACGATGAAAATGTACCAGGGGCAAATATATCATTGTGACTGTGTTCCACATGAGCTGGAGAAGTGAAGGACCGATATGAGAAGAATAACCCTACAGCCAGGTGAGTCATTCGACGAGAGCCTGCTCAACCGCACAGGAGCCTTCAACGCCGATGCGCTTGTGGCGGCCACGAACATCGTCGAAGATGTACGTACGCGCGGCGATGCGGCATTGCGCGAACTTACGGCGAAGTTCGACGGCGTCGAGCTTGAGGAGTTCCGCGTTTCCGACGAAGCGATCGACGCGGCGCTTGCTGCCCTCGACCCCAAACTCTCCGAAGCGCTCGAACACGCTGCCGCCCAGATTCGTGAGTACCATGAGCGCCAGCTGGAGCGCGGGTGGACCTACACGCGTGAAAACGGGGCTCTGGTGGGTTGTAAGGTCGAGCCTATCGGAGCAGTGGGCATCTACGTTCCCGGCGGGCGTGCGCTCTACCCATCGAGCGTGCTCATGAACGCCATACCTGCAAGCGTGGCGGGGGTGGAACGCATCGTGTGCACCACGCCGCCCACGAAAGACGGTACGCTCGACCCGTCCCTGGTGAAGGCATGCAAGCTGTGCGGTGTAACCGAGATCTACGCCGTAGGCGGCGCGCAGGCGATAGCGGCTCTTGCGTACGGCACCGAGTCCATCGCGCCCGTTTCGAAGATTACCGGCCCGGGAAACGCGTATGTCGCGGCGGCGAAAAAGGTCGTTTCGGGAGACGTGGGCATAGACATGATTGCAGGGCCTTCCGAGGTGTGCGTGGTGGCAGACGAATCCGCCGATCCATCCCTGGTGTCCATCGACCTTATGGCCCAGGCAGAGCATGACCCGTTGGCAAGCTGCTACCTGGTCTGCTTCGACGAGGGATACATCGATGCAGTCGAAGCTGCTGTGGCAGAGCATATCCAACAGTCCCCACGAGCCGACATCACGCGTGCTTCGCTGGACAACCAGGGGCTTGCAGTGGTCGTGGCAAACCGGGATGCAGCGCTTGAGGTGGTGAATGCGATTGCGCCCGAACACTTGGAGCTGCACGTGGCGTTCGCCGAAAGCCTGCTCGACGGTGTGCGCAACGCAGGTGCCATCTTCCTGGGCGAATGGACGCCGGAGGCGGTGGGAGACTACGTTGCGGGGCCGAATCACACGCTTCCTACGGGCGGCACGGCGCGCTTTTCCGGTCCGCTTTCGGTGGAGCAGTTCGTCAAGAAGAGCAGCATCATTCGCTACTCGCAAGAAGCGCTGCGCGACGATGCCTGGGCCATCACCCGGATTGCCGATCGCGAAGGGCTGTGGGCGCATGCCCAGTCGGTCCGCCTGAGGATTGAAGGCTGATCATTTGTATGGCTGCCCCACTTGCCTTTCCGTTTGGGGTCTCGTTCAGTGTTCCATTTCGTCCCATTTGGGGTCGTAGTGAAAATGGGACACGCGGCAGAGGTGCCTAGGGGCATAGCAGATGTCCCATTTTCACTACGACCCCAAATGGGACGCACGCACTTCGAGTCTAAATGGAACAAGATGGGACGTGAGCGATGCAAGGGCTCGATCGAAGATAGTTGATGGACCTGCGACATAGGAAAACAATGGACAAATTGCGCAACACCAATTCTCATCTCGACGGGGTCGTTCCCTACGATCCGAAGTACTTGCCTTCGGAGGTTATGCTTTCAGCAAACGAGAATCCGGACGGCCTGCCCCAGGAAGTGGCCAGAGCTGTGGCCGATGCGCTGACGAAGTTGCCCGTGAATCGCTATCCCGATCCGCTGGCAAACGAGCTTCGCGACCAGATTGCTTCTGCCTATGGCCTTTCGCGCGATCAGGTTCTGGTAGGCAACGGAGGAGATGAGCTGTTGTTCGACA
>JAFUCW010000237.1 GCA_017459485.1 Eggerthellaceae bacterium
AAGGACCAGATTTGGACTGCGTTGGAAAACGTATTTACAGGTTTTCCCAGCTTGCTTCCCAATCCTTTTGATCCCTCTACAGGAGGAGGCATACAAGGTATTCTGGATGGTGCAAAAGAATCTGTGGAAGGGATCTTGGAGTCGATGGGCCTACCCTCCGGCTTGCTCTCCGCTGATGGGCTCATCAATCAGGAGATAGCATGAAAAGGGTTTTGCTTACCGCGCTCGTTGTTGCCGCCGTTTTATTCATTCTTTACATAGTGTTCCACGATGCGATTGCAGATGCCATTCGTGATGCTTTCCAGAAGCCGACAATTCCAGAACACATGCTTTAACTCACTAAGAAAGAGAGGCTTCAGATGATTTGTCCAAAATGCGGATCCTATGTTTCCGATCAGGCATTCTTCTGTGGTGAGTGCGGGCAAGATCTAAAGGCCAATTCCAGCGTGCAGGTCGATGGCGACCAAGGATCCGCGCCGCTCGCACAGCCCACTTATGCGCAGGTGCCTGATGGGCAAGTTGCTCAGGTTGCTCCTCGTGTTTCGCAGGGCTCTGCTCAGCCAGCTGCAGGACAGGCTCACATGCCGCAGTACCAACCTGCCCAGCAGCCCCAGCAGTTCCAGGAATCGGCGCCTCCTTATGTCCAGCCAGTGCCTGGCCCGGTTCCGCAGCAGCCCCAGAAGAGCAAGAAGGGGCTTGTTGCTGCTCTTGTGGCGGCTGCGATAGCCGTCGTTGGCATAGGGGTGGCGGCTTCGATGCCCAAGGGCCCCAGCGAAAATGAGGTGCGCGAGTACGTCCAGGCTCAGCTTGATGCGTCGTCCTTGGGAACATGGAGCGAAGACGTGAACTTCACGAACATCAAGGACCGGCAAACAGTCTTGGATATCAGAAAGCAAGAAATTGACGAGATGGTTGACGGATTCGGCCTTTTTCCCGAATGGGACAATAAGTCGCGGGAGCATGCAGTGGAGTTTTTCGATAGCTTAACCAAGAAAATAAGGTGGAAAGCGGGGGATGTTGAAAAAACCGAAGATGGATACAACGTCGAAGTGGTAATAGAGCCAATAGATTTGACGCACATCACCGAGGTGTCGATACTTAGAGGTATTGTTGATTCGCAGGAGTTTAGGGAACTGCGTTCGAATGCGGCAAGCGTAGATGCGTTGACGACAGGCGCAAATCTTATTGCATTCAAATGGCTCGAGGAGAACGCATCTTCGCCGGGCTATGCTGCCCCTGTTGTCGAGCATGTGTTTGTTTACGTCGACGAAGATAAGGCTCTTAACACCAAGGTGGAGGACGAAGCAGCGCTTTACGGCAACGTGGTGAAGTACGGGTTCGGAGAGCTTGACGAGGAGGGCGCGAAAGAGTACGTGCAAGCTTTTGCGGATTTAGTATCGGGCGAGGTTACGTATGACATTGACGATATCTGGAATAGCCCTTATGCAGAGGCAGCACGGGAGCGCGTTGCGAACGCCGAGGTCACCCCTGGGTCGGAAGGGGAGGAAGCCGTGATTGATTTGATGAAGGCGGAAATCCCCCTCTTTCATCTCGAGGCAAGTTCGGCGCTTCCCACGTCGAAAGGTTACGAGGTAACTCTTGTCCGAAAGGCCCCTGATTTCGATGCTATCTTGACTGATGAGATAATGGAAGAATGCGCTCAACGCGCATACGAGGAGATTGGCAACGAAGGGGGAGACAACATCGACCAGCGAGCATGGGACCGCTACTACAGATTGCTTGCGGATCGCGCAATTCCGCTTATGAAGGAAGCACCTCTCATCGATCTGAGCACAGAAGTGTATTCGATTGTGAAAGACAGCGCCAGTGGGATGTACACGTTCGAAGATGAATCCGGGGGCATCGATGACATGCTTGAGTACGATGGGTCAATGGCCGCATGACGCGCATCAAGATGCACAAGGCTCTACTGCATTTTGGCAACTAGGTCCACTTCCGTTGTACTGCGCTTTGAAGATGCCTAGGTCAATTGTACTCTCGTCCGTTAGTCGTTCATTGCCAGAAGCTCTTCTATCGTGGAGCGAGTCCAATCCTTGCGGTTGCCGTTGAGCTCTAACCCAAGCAGCGAGCCGCCTCCATTCGCTGCGGCGACTTCCGCCTGCGACTGCTCCAGTCGGGCCTCCCAGGCGTCTTGCGATGCCTGGAGCTCTTCTGGGTTGATGTGCGGTCTGCCCATGTCGAAGGCGAGTACTTCGTTCATAAGATCGGTGTAGCTCTGGACGTATCCGCTGCTCGCCTCGAGCATCTCGGCCATGCTCTTTGCCATCTGCGGGTCGGTGGCCCATGCGTTGTCGAGGTAGTCGAGACGCTGCCGGAAGATGGCGAGCTGCTCCCCTGCTTCGCCTTGGTAGATTGGCAAAGGTTCGGATTCCGGTTCAGGCGCTGGTTCGGGCTGCGGCTCAGGCTCGGGATCGGGAGGCAGCGAAACGTGCCCGTCGCCTTTTACGGTAACGTATTGGGCGTAGACAATGGCGTCTTGGTTCTGCGGTTCGAACTGTGCTACCCCGGCATATACGTAGATGTTCCATCCAGGATGGTCGGTGGGTTCGCCCAGGTTCACACTGGTGAACGCACCCTGCGGCCCCCAGTTGTTGGTGAAGCAGCCGACATTGAACACTTCGCCATTCGACCGTCGAATGGATGTCGTGCAGCACATGCCAAGGTCGCCTTCTTGCATGTACTCGGTTAGGTCGACGTTCGTCTCCACTTGGCCTGCCCAGCTTTCGGGAAGCTGGATGCTGTAGTACGAAGTGTCCACGTGAAGCTCCGGATGCGCTTCTTCTGCGGGTTGGGCATCCTTGGGGCTCGATGCGCCACCTCCGGAGGACTCCGGGCCTGACGACGAGCTTGAGGACTGCCCAGACGAAGAAGAGGACGACGACGCCCCGCCCTTCGCATCCGCGCTCGAGCCCGTTGGGCGAGAGGACGTCGGGCTCCCCGGCGTGCTTGCCGAAGCGGGGGACGAGCTCGCAACGCCCACGCTGCTGTGGGAATCGCGCCCTAGGCTTCCGCTGCCCATAAGGTTCACGATTCCGAACCCGACCGCGCCTCCGACGACAAGCGAGAGCGCCAGGATGCCGGCAACGAGCGCGGGGCTCTTCTTCGGGGCAAGGGTGCCTTCTGCGGGAACCTCGCATCCGCATTCCGTGCAGTACCTGCCTTCAGGGGGAACGGGGGAGCCGCAGCGGGGGCAGTTCATGGAAACCTCGATTCTTCCAGCGCGAAAAGGTCAAACAAAGGAGCGGCTAGCGCAACAAAACGCCTGATGCGCCGCACAATGTGGTTCTGCCATTGTAGCGTATATATTCATAACGGCGAGAGCCTTTAGGGGCCTACGAAGGGATATTTGCTTTTGCCGGTAGGATCAAGCCCGCACAACCTCGTTTCAAAGAGCCAATCCACCGCGATAGAGTGCTGGCAGATAGGCAATCGGCATGCTACCGGCGTTCCAGCTATGGCGAACAATATCCTGACTTCCGCAGCAAATTTCAGAGAAAACGGCTTCTGAACTGCCAATA
>JAFUCW010000238.1 GCA_017459485.1 Eggerthellaceae bacterium
GCCAGATCCGCGAGATGGTAGCCTACGTCGTGGCATGCAAGAAGAGTGGGCGCCGGATGCCCCGCATTCACATCTGCATGAAGGGAAACCCAGGTACGGGCAAGACCACGCTGGCGCGCATCATCGGTCACATACTCTACGATGCAGGCGTTTTGCCCAAACGCAACGTGTTCGTCGAAACCGAAGGTGCGCAGTTTGACCCGGGTAGTATTGCGAAAGCGCGGCGCGGGGTGCTCTACATCGACGAGGCCTATCAACTTCGATCAAACGACCTCGCCATTCTGGTGAAGGCGATGGAGGACTGCTACCGCAACTACGACCGAGATGGGTTCGTGTGCGTAATGACGGGCTATCCGCACCTTATGGACCAGATGATTTCGGTGAACCCGGGCATGCGTGACCGCATCGGTTTCTTCCTGGACCTGGAGGATTACAGCGCCAGTGAACTTATTGAGATTTTCAACCTGAACGTTTCGCGAGACGGGCTCGAGCTTGACGCAGCAGCGCAGGAGCTTATCGAGAAGCGCCTTGCACAGGTCGAGAACATGAAGGACGCCAACTTCGCAAACGCCCGTCTGGTCGAGAAGATCTTCGACCGTATCCGCATGCGCCAGGCAACGATGCATGGGAGCAGCAAAACCGTTCGGGTGGATGTGATTGCCGATGTGTTCGAAGACGAGTTCGCCGACCTCGTCGGAGAGCAGCGCCGCACCGAGAGGGCTAAGGTGGATACACGATCAGGCGACGAGCAGATGGATGCGCTGATTGGCCTAGACGACGTGAAGCACCAAATCCGTGAGTACCTGGACTATGCGGCAGTGCAGAAGCAGCGCAGGGGCGAAATCCCCCGACTGCACATGGTATTCAAGGGAAACCCTGGCACGGGCAAGACAACTCTTGCTCGTATTGTTGGCCGCATGGCGTTCGACCGCGGTTTGATTCCCTGTCGCAACCGCTTCGTGGAAGGCGACCGCGAGACGCTGGTTGGCGCCTTTGTGGGCCACACTGCAATGAAGTCGAAGGCTGCCATTGCGAGCGCTTTGCACGGTGTGCTGTTCATCGACGAAGCGTATGCGCTTATGGAGGGCCCTTCCGACACATTTGGCAAAGAGGCCATCGACACGCTGGTGAAGGCCATGGAGGACTGCCTGGACAACTTCGAGAAGAAGGGTTTCATTTGCATCATGGCGGGCTATCCCGAGCTGATGGACCAGATGATTTCGACGAACCCCGGGCTGCGTGACAGATTCGGTCTGAAGGTCGAAATCCCCGACTGCACCACCGAGCAGCTTATGCAGGCGCTGGATATGCTGGCGGAGAAGAAGGCCTACACCTTTGCGAAAACCGCCCGTGCGCTGTTCGAGCAGCATTTGGATGCCATCGCATGCCGCAAGGACGATGACTTTGCCAACATCCGGCTGGTGGAAAACCTTTTCGAGCGCTGCGTCATCCGTCAGTCCAGCATGCATGGCGCCAATTCGTGCATCAAACGCGACGTCGTTGAGTCGGTGTTCTTGGATGCCGACATTGCCAAGTTGACAACGGGCGGCAAGACCAGTATCGGCTTTCAAGTGGCATAGGGCGCCGTGGGCATAGGCTAGCGAGGAAGGAGGGTGCCATGAGTGCGAGGCAGGCGAATGACAACGCGGTCGACTATGCGCGCAAGCTTGCGATTGTCAAGCATGCGCTCGAATCCGCCGACCCCGCCGAGGGCATCCTCTGGTGGCCCTACGACGGCGTGCCCGCCGGCGAAAGAACGGTCATGGGCGTGCTCGACGAGGCCGGCTTCCCCCTGCCGTCCACCAACAACCGCACGACGCGCCAGCGCATCCTCGAGTCGCTGCGCATGCTCGGCTCGCCCGTGTCCGAACTGCACGAGGGAAGGTGGCCGCGCTACTGCATCCCCTCGCTTTTCAGCTTCGCGGAGGCCTATGCGGTGGTCGACGCACTCTACGACGCAAAGGACTTGGGCGCAGACGATGCGGCCTGCCTGGCCAACAAGGTCCTCTCGTGCGCACGCGAGTACGACGCGAAACGCATCCGGTCCGCGATCCGCGTCAAGTAACACAGCATGGGCAGACCGCAATAGCGAAGATGCCGACAGTAACCGAAGCGTTTCCCCGGGGGTGGACGGAAACGAGGGTCACCGTCGGTAGGATACGAACAGGAGACAAAGATATGGCAAAGATAATCGAAGGAATCCCGCTGGCAAGCATCCCTGCGCACGAGGGCGGAGACCTGTACTCGGTGGTGCAGAATTCTTCCGGCTACGCGACCGTGGGCAGCCTCGAGCGGGTGGTGGAGGAGTTCTGCGGCATGTCCGCAATCTATCCGTACACCCTGGATGGACACGTCCATGACGACTGGGTCGACCACGAGCACTTCTTCGGGGACCTCTTAAAAGTGGTGCTTGAGCACCCAGCGACCTTCAGCATCCCCGACCAGCTTAAGGGCTATTACAGCGAGCAGCAGCTTCGGGTCGTGGACGCTTTTCAGACGGCTCTTCTGCAAACCAGGCCGCGAACCCAGGCGGACATCGCCGAACAGATTGCCCGGGCCGCCCACTGGGGGCAAAGGGACAAGGGAGGCGACCCTTACATTGGACACCCTGCTCATGTTGCCGAAATGATGGATAGCGACGAGGC
>JAFUCW010000239.1 GCA_017459485.1 Eggerthellaceae bacterium
AGTTCTTGCCGCCCGGCAGAATGCGCGACGAGTAGGCGCCTTCGCGCTGGAGAATGACGTTGTGGACGCCTGCATCGCGGCAGGCAAGTATGATGGCATAGTCTTCTATAGTATTGTCCAGCGCGAAGGCGCCTACTCGTCGCGCATTCTGCCGGGCGGCAAGAACTACAGCGGCGGACAGCTTCAGCGCCTCGAAATCGCGCGCGTGCTTGCGCAAGACCCCACCATCATTATCCTTGACGAAGCAACGAGCGCCCTTGATGCCAAGACCGAAGCGGAGGTCGTGAAGCGAATCCGCGACCGCGGAATCACGTGCATCGTAGTGGCGCACAGGCTTTCAACCATACGCGACTGCGACGAAATTATCGTGCTTGACGACGGAAAGGTCGTGGAACGCGGAACGCATGACCAGCTGCTAGCCCTAGACAAATCTTATGCGGAGCTGGTGCGCAATGACTAGCTGGATAGAATCTCAAACAGAGGCGCGTTCGAAGCAAGACGCCGCTTCCCTTGAACGGGCCTACGCCGAACTTGCCTCCAGCGTCACCAACGTACACGCTGCACCGCATTTCGACGCCACCGACATGGAGCAGACCGACGGTGCCGCACGAGTATGCCTCAAGTACATTGGCGTGAAGGCGGGAACCGTCCCAGAAGACGTGAAGGACATCGATGAACGCATCGACTGGCTTTGCAGGCCCACTGGCACAATGCGCAGAAACGTGCGCCTGGAGAAAGGGTGGCACACCCGCGCGTTTGGGGCCATGCTTGGTCGCCTTGACACCGGAGAGGCAGTCGCATTACTGCCGCGTGGCGTAAGTGGGTATTGCTATCTTGACCCCATAACGGGAGAAAAGCACAAGATCACGCAGGAGGTTGCCGAGGACATCGAAGACGATGCGGTGCTGTTCTATCGCCCGCTTCCCGCCAAGCCCTGCAAAGCGCGCGATCTGGTCACCTTCATATTCAAGGTGTTCGATCTTAACGATTACCTACTCGTATTTACAGCGGCGCTGGCCGTGACTCTTGTTGGGCTTGCGCCTGCCTGGGCAAACCAGGTCGCATTCGGCGTCGTGGCTCCAAGCGGACAAGCACGACTCATCTTGCCTATAGCGGCACTTTTGCTTGGCGTTGCCGTGTCAACCGCGCTCATTACCGCATGCCGCAACCTTGTTATGGGGCGTATCTCCATCAAGCTTGACGTAGTGACCGAAGCCGCAACGTTTTCGCGCGTGCTTGCCCTGCCCAGCTCGTTTTTCAAGGAATACTCCTCGGGCGACCTGGCAAGTCGCGTAGCAACCGTCACAACGCTCACTCAGCAGTTGGCTTCTATGCTTCTTGGCACGGGACTGACAGCCATGCTGTCGATTGTCTACGTTGTGCAAATCAGCGGCTACGCTCCCGCTCTTGCGCTTCCAGCACTTGCCATCACGGTTCTGCAAGCAGCACTCACCGTGTTTTCGATAATGGTAAGCGCGCGATACGAAAAGGAATCGATGGCGGCAAGCGCTAAACTTTCGGGCGAAGTGACAGCGCTTTTGGGAGGAATCCAGAAGATCAAGCTTGCCGGCGCCGAAGACCGCGCTTTCGCAAAATGGGCCCATGGCTACGCTTCCTACGCTCGTCCCACCTATGGACGCCCCGTCATCGTAAACGCCCTTCCCGCAATCGTTGGGCTGGTCGGACTCGTCGGAATAATCGCAATCTACTATCTTGCAGCAACAAGCAAGATATCTGTTGCGAACTACATGGCATTCAACGTAGCCTATGGCCAAGTCACTGCTGCCATCATGGCATTCGCCAACATTGCGGGCCAAGCTGCTCGTATCGGACCCATGATAGACATGGTGGCTCCTATCCTGGAAGCAACCCCCGAAACCGCTGAAGACAAACCTTCCGTGGAGTCGCTAGCTGGGAGCATCGAAGTACTGGACGTGTCGTTCCGTTATGGAGAGAACCAGCCCTACGTGCTGCACAACTTGTCGTTCAACGTCCGCCCAGGCGAATACGTCGCGCTTGTGGGGGCAAGCGGCTGTGGAAAGTCCACCATCTTGCGCTTGCTGCTGGGTTTCGAAGAACCGGAGCGGGGGTCCATTTTCTTCGGTTCCAACGATGTCACGAAGGTCGACCTGCGGTCTTTGCTGCAGCACATAGGCGTCGTGATGCAAGACGGCCAATTGTTCATGGGGGACATTGCCAGCAACATTACCATCTCCGCCCCTACCGCCACCATCGACGACGCATGGGAGGCAGCGGAAATCGCAGGCATCGCCGAAGACATACGCAAGATGCCCATGGGCATGCAAACATTTGTGACAGAAGGCGGTGGCGGCGTTTCCGGTGGCCAGCGCCAACGTTTGATGATCGCACGAGCCGTGTGCGGCAAACGAAGCATTCTCATGCTCGACGAAGCGACAAGCGCGCTTGACAACGTCACGCAGAAGCACGTGGCCGATTCGCTTGCAACCCTGAAATGCACGCGCTTGGTGGTAGCCCATCGCCTCTCGACGGTTAAGCACTGCGACCGCATTCTGGTTGTTGCCGACGGACACATAGCCGAAGAGGGCACTTACGAAGAGCTTATCGAGCGCAAAGGCGTGTTCGCCGACCTTGTGGAGCGCCAGCG
>JAFUCW010000240.1 GCA_017459485.1 Eggerthellaceae bacterium
GCCCTACACCGGGGCGCTCGTGCGCGACACCGACAGTCTTGCCTATTCGCGCTTCGTGTGCGGCCTGCGCTTCCCTGGCGCGAACGCCCTGAGCCCCGAACAGCTTGCTGCCGCATTGGCAACGGTCAACGCCGAAGTCGTGGCTGCGGAACTTGCCAGGGAAAAAGAGGAGCGCGAGGCAAAAGAGCGCAAGGAAGCAGAAGAGAAGGCCAAGAAGGAACGCGAAGAAATAGAGAAGAAGGAAGCAGAAGAGAAGGCCGCAAGCGAACCCGAAGAGAAGAAGGAAGCAGAGGACAAGGCGAAGGCCGAAGCAGAAGAAAAAGCGCGCCAAGAGGCAGAGGAACAGGCCCGCGCAGAAGCCGAAGCGAAGGAGAAGGCGGAAGCCGAAGCCAAGGCCAAGGCCGAAGCAGAAGAGAAAGCGCGCAAAGAGGCAGAGGAAAAGGAACGCAAAAAGAAGGAAAAAGAGCGCATCAGGCGCGAAAAGCTTGAACGTGGCGAACCGATCGACGACGAAGACGAGGACGAGGAAGAGGACGAATCGAGCAGCAACCTGTAGTAGCCATTCTTTTCACGTATCTGCGAAGGCGGTCCGTGCGGTCGCCTTCTTTTGTACAGAAGCAAAGGGCCGGTCGGCGCAGGGCCAGTCGGCGCAGGGCAGGTCGTCACAGGCCGGTCGGCGCAGGGCCGGTCGGGAGCGGGGACAGGCGGCGTACAACCGAATTCTTGACAGTGCATGGTTCTTTTGTCACCATGAGCTACGCGCGGTCCATCGCGCACGGGGAGCTTGCACAGAGCAGGCTGAGAGGAAGCTAGGATGCTTCGACCCGCAGAACCTGATGTGGATAATGCCACCGAAGGGAACATCTTATGCGTACCTACGCTCATGAACCATCCGGCATGCCGATTCGCGAATACGGCTTTGCGCCCGTTGGCGCAAACGCCCGCGAGCGCCGCCTTTCGACCCCCGCGCTTGCCCTAGTATGGTTCGGCGCGTCGGTTTCGCTCGCAGAAATCCTGACGGGGACGTTTTTCGCCCCCCTTGGGCTGAACGGGGGAATTGCCGCCATCCTTGTTGGCCACGCAATAGGCTTCGTGCTATTCGTGCTCATGGCATACGCAAGCGCACGCTCTAGCCTCGGCGCCATGGATGCCGTAAAACTAACGTTTGGGCGCTTGGGCTCTCTTGTGTTTTCCGTGGCCAACGTCGTGCAGCTTGTGGGCTGGACGGCGATCATGGTTTCGTCGGGCGCAGCGGCGGCCGTGTACCTGGTCCCTACCTTGGGGATGGGAGGATGGTGCGCCGTCATCGGGGCGCTCATAGTGGTGTGGATTGCCGTAGGCATGCGCCATATGAGCCGCGTTCAAGCGGTGGCATCCGTCGCGCTGTTCGCGCTGACCATGGTCGTGAGCACGGTGGTGTTCGGCGCGGGCGGGTCCCCTTCCCCCAGCATGGAACCGCTGCCGTTCGGAAGTGCCGTCGAGCTGGCCGTTGCCATGCCTCTTTCGTGGCTGCCCGTCGTAGGCGACTACACGCGGGAGGCGAAGCGCCCGCTGGCAGGGTCGATCGCAGCGGCAACGACCTATTCCCTGGGTAGCTGTTGGATGTTCGCAATCGGCTTGGGACTGGCGCTGTTCGCAGGATCGGGCGACCTTGCCGAAGTGCTTTCCGCCGCCGGGCTGGGAACGGTTGGCATCCTGGTAGTCGTGTTCTCCACGGTGACGACCACCTTCCTCGATGCGCAATCCGCAGGCATCTCCGCCGCTGCCATCCATGCACGGATCCCTGCAAAATGGACGGGCGTTGCCGTTGCCGTCGTGGGTGCGGTGGCGGCAGCAGTGGCCCCCGTGGCGAACTTCGAGGAGTTCCTCTACCTCATCGGGTCGGTGTTCGCGCCCATGGCCGCGGTGTTTATCGTTGACTACCTGGTATGCGGCAACGACGCGTCGAGCAAGCCCTTCAACCTGGTAAACCTTGCCATTTGGCTGGGAGGATTCGTGCTTTACCGCGTTACCATGAATGCGGACTTCATCTTGGGAAACACCCTCCCTGTCATGGTCGTCACAGCGGCGGCAACCCTTGTTGTCTCCCGCATACGAAAGAAAGCGCAGAAAGCGTAGTCGCAAACCTGCGCAGAAACCCATCGGGAAAGGAACGAAATGGA
>JAFUCW010000020.1 GCA_017459485.1 Eggerthellaceae bacterium
CTCGAGAAACGCGTCTTCGACCGTCTGTCCGTCCAGTTCGGGGCGCTCCAGGCGCAGCTCGTAGTGAGTCCTGCCCTCGACGCACACCTTACGCGCCAGCGAGTAGCCGTTCGAATGAAGACCGCTCGACGCCAAGCCCAAAAGCACATCTCCTGCCGAAACGTTGGCAGGATCAAGCATCTTGGCGCGATCCACCAGCCCCACGCAAAAACCGCTCAGGTCGTAGTCCGACGGCTCCATGACGCCCGGATGCTCCGCCATCTCGCCGCCGATGAGCGCACAGCCCGCCTGGCGACATCCCCAGGCGATTCCCTCTACCACTTCAGCGACCGCTTCGGCGTTCAGCTTGCCGACGGCAATGTAGTCCAGGAAAAACAACGGCTCTGCGCCCGTGGCAAGGATGTCGTTTGCACACATGGCAACCAAGTCCACGCCAACCGTGTCGTGCTTGCCCGCCAGACGCGCCACCTGAAGCTTCGTTCCAACGCCGTCGGTACCGGAAACGAGCAGGGGATCTTCCATGTCCTTGGCGCCCGCAATGGAGAACAGGCCGCCAAAACCGCCGATGTCACCCACCACTTCGCTGCGATACGTGGAGTGAACCGAGTCCTTAATGGCATCCACCGCGCGCGCACCCTCTGCCGTGTCGACGCCCGCCGCAGCATAGGTGATCGTGTCTTCCGCCACCCAGCTGGGCATATCGGGCGCGTCATCGCGCGAAGCGGCGCTTACCTGAATACGCTCTGCCATTCTTCCTCTTCCCCAAAAGATGATTAATTGGACCTACTCTTCTGCCCTAGCCACGCCTTCGCCCAAAGCAGCCTGGTCTTCTTCGGATACTTCAACGGGCGCCTGCTCTTCGGCCGCGTCTGAACTGGCAGTGCCTTGAGAGCTCGACTGGGAGCTCGACGAACCCTGGTCTTGGGGAGCGCTCTTGGGCACTGCGGTGTCGACGGCCTGGGCAAACATGACCGCTCGGCCGTTGTCCTGGCCATAGTCGCACGTGGAAAACGTGAACAGGCGCGTGATGTCGGCAACGTTGGGCATGCCGTCGTCGGGCTGGACCACGCTGCGGTTCATCTTGTCTTGGATGTACTCGGTCTTCTCCTTGTCGTCCGCAAAAGAAGTCTGAACGAGCAATTCCCAGCCATTTGTCTTGATAATCGAAAACGTGCGGCACTTGTAGTTAAGCGTTGGCGTGAGCACATAGATGGTGCGATGCGCGTTAAATTCGCCCGGGTCGGGCAGCACGTTAGATACGCAGGCAAACATGGACCCGTCGTTCATGTGATGGCCGTAAAGCACGTTGTTCGCATCGTCGAACTTGCCCGAATTCTCCGAGTCTACAAAGATCGACCCATTGCGCGAACTGGTGCGGTTGAAGTCGGTCCAGAGGTATTGGTCGTTGTCCACCCCATGGACGACCGGGTAGTTGATGCGTGTGCCGGGCATGTAGACCCACGCAACGACGTCGGGGTTCACCGAACGAAGATAGTCCCAGTCAACTTCCAAGTCGGCAAGCGTGAGGCCCGCTTCTTCGGGTTCCGCCTGCTCCTGCATGACCTCGGCGGCCTTGGTGTCGGCCGCTACGAGCGCTTGGGTCGCGACGTCTTTGTACCCCTTGTCCGAAGAGTAGTAACCCCATGCGATGTAGCCCAGCGCAGATATTGCGCCTATGAACACCACAAGCGACACCCAAAAGACGACGCGCCACACGCCGCCGCCTTTCCTGCGCTTCTTCTTTTCGCCCCCGGCAGACTCTGCCGCTTGCTGCGTCGCAACGTCAGCCATGCTTCACCACCCGAAGAGCGTTACTTCTTCTTCATCTCGTCCAAGAAGCCCTTTGCGATAAAAGCAACGACGATGATGACGATGACGGCAACGGCAATGCCGATTATCAAGCCGGTGCTTTCGCCGAACAGGCCCTCCAGAAAGCCCTTCTCTTCCGGTGCGGTAGAACTGGCGGCAAGCGCCACCAACGTGCCGAACATCGATGCTAGCGAACCCATTACAACCTCCTTGGCCATCAAGCCGCGCAAAGCGGCTTGCTCACATGCGTGAAACCCTATTATGCCCCTTTCAGGCGATTTTCAAGCGCATTGTTTATGATGCGCAGCGCTTTTACACGAGCGTAGAGCTTGTCGTTGCTTTCCAGGATGATCCATGGGGCATATTCTGTGGAAGTAAGGCGGAACATGTCTTCCACCGCTTCGCGGTATTGAGGGTACTTGTCGCGGTTGCGCCAGTCCTCGTCGGTGATCTTCCATTGCTTGGAAGGGTCTTCGGCACGCGCAGTGAACCGTGCCATCTGTTCTTCGCGGTCGATTTCGACCCAGAACTTGAGCAAGATGGCACCCCAGTCGACCAGGTCGCGCTCGAACTCGTTGATTTCGTCGTAGGCGCGCGCCCAGGTGGAAGGCGACGCAAAGCCCTCTACGCGCTCCACGAGCACGCGGCCGTACCAGCTGCGGTCGTAGATGCCCACGTGACCCGCCTTGGGCAGGCGGCACCAATAACGCCACAGGTGCGGGTGCATCAGTTCGGGTTTGGTGGGCGCCGGACTAGGGAAGATGGTGTAGCTACGGGCATCGAGCGCCTGTGCGACGCGCTTGATCGAGCCGCCTTTGCCTGCCGCATCCTGGCCTTCGTACATCAAGATCATGGGGATGCGTGCCAGATACATCTGCATCTCCAGTTCGAAGAGCCTCTTCTGCTCCTCCTTGAGCTGCTTGCGGTACTCTTCTGGATCCAAGCGCAGATGGTAGTCCACTCCTTTGAGCGTCGGGTAGTCGGAGACGATCTTGAAGCGCGATTCCTTGGGCGCCGCTGCGGCCTGAACGGCAGCCGCCTTCTCGTTGTCCTCGCGCACCTTCGCTTGCTGCTTGGCCGTGCGGGAGCGCTCGTCTTTTTCGTCGGGCTTGATCAGCCCTGCGGAGTTCGCCTGAGCCTTCGCAAGGGCCTGCACGGCCTCCTCGTCGGGGGCTTTGTTCGCCGCTTCGTCGAGTGCGTTTACCAGAGTGCGCACGATGCCCAAGTTCGCGCGGCGCTTGTCTTCGGCGTTGAGCACCACCCAGGGTGCGAAGTCGAAGTTGGTGTGCGGCAGCAGGCGGTCGAAAATCTCGTAGTTGCGCTTGTAGTCGTCCATATGGGACAGCTCTTCTGCCGTCACGCGCCAGGATGTCTGCGGGTCGGCGGCAAGACGGCTCAGGCGCTCCTTCTGGGTCTTCTTGCGAATGTGCAAGAAGAACTTCACCACAATGTATCCGTCGTCGACCAGCTGACGTTCGAACGCCTCGATCGAGTCGATCTTGCCAATGATGCGCTGCAGGTCCTTCGGGTCGAGGCTGTCTAGATCCGCCTTGGGGTTTTCCGCCGTGTAGAGCTCCTGCTGGATGGTGGTGGTGTACCAACCGCGGTCGTAGATGGTCATGTTGCCACGCATGTCAAGCGCACGCCAGAACTGCTGCATGGGCGGGAAAAAGTCGGTCGCCCCCAGCTTGCCCGTGCGAAACTTCTTGGCGGTCTTAACGTTGTAGCTCTCCGTCACATGAACAGTGGTATGCCGGGCGTCCAGCTTGTAGAGCATGTCGGAGATGCGGCCCCCCTTGCCGGCGCCGTCCCAGCCTTCGAACAGCACGACCAGGCCGATACCCTTTTCGTGCGCCTGCTGCTGAAGCACGACCAGACGCTTGATCAGCTCGTCGTAGACAGGCTTGTACTCTTCCTTGGAAATGTCAGAAACGTTAAAGTCGATTTTCTCGAGCATTGACGCCCTCCTTTTGCAAAAGATTCGCCCTCTACGAACCCGCGCTCTGTTCTTGGAGTGCATCTATTTTATCACGGCCAGCCAAACGCCCCTCCCCTGCAAGGAAGCATGCAAAGAAGCGCGAACGCGAAAAGAAAATATGTACATTTTTTCACTAA
>JAFUCW010000241.1 GCA_017459485.1 Eggerthellaceae bacterium
CGCACAATCTTAGGGCAAGTGACAGAAAGTCTCAAGTCCGCCTCTACGCATAAAACTCTATATCTACGTCACCGGCTTGATCCGAAAGCACATTCGTGTTCAAAACGGGAACGTGCGGAGGGCGGGTCGCGTCCACGTGCGACAAGAAACCTCATCCCTCCAACGTGCTGCCGCCATAAGACCCTGGCGCAGCAGCCTCCGGCGTGCTATTCGGCGCATCGTCCTTTAAGTTTGTTGTTTTTCCAACAGACACGAACAATTGTGTTCGTACAATAGAACAAGTGCAACACGAAAAGGAGGAGCACCATGATCCGCACGATCATCCAGATAGACGAAGAGAAGTGCAACGGCTGCGGCATCTGCGCGAACGCTTGCCATGAAGGAGCCATCGAGATAGTGAACGGAAAGGCCAAGCTGGTGCGCGACAGCTACTGCGACGGATTTGGCGACTGTTTGCCCACCTGTCCCACAAGTGCCATCTCCTTCGTAGAACGAGAAGCGGAAGCCTACGATGAAGAAGCGGTGAAGGTCCGCATGGAGCAGCGTGCGCAGGGCCAAGGGACCGCAGCCTCTGCGCAAGGACAAGCGGCGCACGCCACCACACACGGCAAAGCAGCACCCGCCGCCCACACGCAAGGCGAAGCAGCGCCTGTCTCTGCGCCTGCTCCCGCGTTTGCCGGCCTCCTTGCGCATTCCCACGCGAGCGGCGGCTGCCCCGGCAGCGCCATGCGCACATTCAACCGCGAAAGCGTACCTGCTACAGAAGGGGTAGTTCCAGCGAATGCGGCAGCAACCGTGCCTTCCCAGCTTGCCAACTGGCCCGTGCAGATAAAGCTGGCCCCCACGCAGGCACCCTACTTCGATGGGGCAAACCTGCTTATCGCCTCAGACTGCTGCGCCTTTTCCTACGGCAACTTCCACGCCGACTTCATCCGCAACAAGGTGTGCTTGATAGGTTGCCCCAAGCTGGATGGCACCGACTATTCCGAAAAGCTGACGGAAATTATCGCCACCAACAACATAAAAAGCGTCACTATTACGCGCATGGAAGTGCCCTGCTGCGGCGGGCTGGAAAACATGGCGAAGAAGGCCCTTCAAGATTCGGGGAAGTTTATTCCCTGGCAAGTGACCACCTTCAGCCTTGACGGACGCATCCTGGACTAGCAAGACGCCCGTGTCATAGGGCCTTCCCCCGATACGTTCCACCGTGCAACAATGAGCGGGAGCCGAAAGCTGCGTCGCTTTCGGCTCCCGTTTCAGATAGTGCGCGGCAAAAGCTTGGGGACAGGTTGTTTTGCCGCGCCGAAGGGAACACTTCTGTAATGGAGCCTACACGCCCGCTTGACCGTATGCCGGTTCTTGTACGGGGAGCGGCACCTTCTGGTCTGCGGTGGCAGGGCGGTGTTTCGGTCGCCTGATGGCAAACGAAAGCAGAAACGTGAACAGCGCAACACCCAGGAACATCCAGAAGGCGGATTGGTAACTGCCCGAACCGGTCTGCGTAATGGCAAGCAGCATCGGGCCGATGATGGCGGCGGGAATCATCTGGCAGCACATGATGGCGTAGTTGATACCGAAGTATTTCGTGCCATAGAACGTGCCCACGACTGCAGAAGTGGTGGACATGGTGCCGCCGAACATAAGGCCAAGCAAGATGAAGCCTGCGACCATCATGGGGAAGCTGCCATTTGCAGTTGCAAATGCGCAAAGGAGCATGCCAGCAGAGAACGCGAGCGAAATCCAGATGAGCGAAATTCGGTAGCCAAGCTTGTCCCATACAAATCCGTTGATCAGTCGACCAAGGCCGTTGCACAAAGAAACGCTGCCCATGGCTGCCGTTGCCGTGGCGAGTGCGCTTGCGTCGGCACCGAACGGATCGAGGACTTCCATGGCAGCAGGAACTGCTTGGCTGATCAGGGCAAGGCCACCTGCGGTGCACAAGGTCAGCCAAAGGAAACAAATCCAGAACATGGGGGTCCTGACGATTTCGCCAGGGGTGTAGTCTTCGGAAGACACGATGTTGGCTTCCTGCGCCTTCGCCAGCAAGGGGGCCACTTGCTCGGGGGAAGGAGTGCGCAGAATCGCAGCACCCAGAAGGATAAGACCGCCGAACACCACGCCAAGCACACCGAAGGTCATACGCCAGTCTAGTGCGCCCAGGAGCATGGTTACCAGGGGGCTAAGGATCATGGCGCCGGCGCCATAGCCCATAAGCAGCGCGCCCGACGCAATACCTTGCTTGTCGGGGAACCATTTGAGCGAGGTATTGATAGCGCAGTTGAACCCAATGCCCACGCCCGTGCCAACAAGCACGCCGTAGAAGATGAAAATCTCGATGAGCGTTTGGCAGAAGGCGGAAGCTATGAATCCGACTAGTACCATAATGGCTGCAACAAGAAGGATGAACTTGTGGCTGAACTTCGCTTCAAGCACGCCAGAAAGCACCATGCCGATGCATACCGTCACGCACGAGATGGTGAAGATAAGCGACGTTTCCGATCGCTGCCATCCGAAGTTAGACTCAAGCGGCTCGATGAACAGCGACCACGCGTAGATCAATCCAAAAAAGCAGAGTAAGACAAAAGAGGTGACGAGAAAAATCCCGCGACGTTGTACTGAATTGGTCATGAGAGTATCCTGTCCCAGGCACACGTACCAAGGAAGCAGGTGCTATGCGACGCTTCCTTCTGCAATCCTGCCATCGCGGTCGGCTCCGGAATTGAGCAAGTCGTGTTTGGCCGAGGATTGCTGACCTTCCTTGTTCGTGCCCTTGAATGCACGTGCAACCTTGTCGAAAATGGTTGGTTCCCCTGGTTTATGGTCGAGGGAAATGGCGGATGCCCCGCACGTAAATACCCTGTTGCCGCTTGCTGCCATGACGAGTCTCCTCTCAGATAATGAACGACTCTTAACGAAAAGTCGCATTTGCCTCATGGGGGCAACATAGCGTTGATTAGCTTGCTTGCTCAAGGGATGAATAGAGAAGAACTGGGACATATGTCGCACAGACAACTATAATGCGGCAAAAGCCAGAGACCTATGTCTTAGGGATTGGAAAAAAGGCGATTATCGTGCCGACATATGACACGCAGGACCAAAGCTCGTCATAACTTCTACAAAAAACCTGATAAACAAGGTAATTTTGGCAAGTTGGCAAAAGAATTGAGGCGCAAAACAGGTCAGTACGGTTTCGCTCCGTTGCAAATGAGCCTCACGCCAAGCGCAACCATCCGACTCGTGGGCACTTCGCGTCCGTCGTCGACCCACTGCTTGTAGTAGCGCACTTGGGCGGTGGTCACATGCGCCAGATAGAGCGACCATTCCTTGTCACTCCAGCCTTCGGGGGGCGAAACGTTGCCTGTGCGCTCGGCGCTCATTTCCTCGAGGACCTTATCGAGGATGCTCGCATACATGCCGCTTGACACTATGGCGTCGTAGAGGGGGCCCTGCTTGGCGCTGTAGATAAGGAACTCGCGTGTGATCATGTCGGTGTCTTCGGGGTAGCGCAGTCCGCTTGTCAGCTCGGCGAAAGGAAGGGCGAATTCAAGCTGCACTTCTTCGAGCAGGTCGTCAAGGACGGCATAGTGGCGGTAGAAGGTTTTCGCGTTGATGTTGGCTCTGCGCGCAAGCTCGGTGACCGTGATCTTCTCGTAGGACATTTCGAGCAGCATTTCAGAAAAGGTGTCGCGGATAGCAGAAAGCGTGCGGCGGACACGGAGGTCGTCACAATGGGCGTACTTTGCAAGATCGGCCGTTGTTCTGTAAATCTTGGGAACCATAGTATGCACTATAGCATATTTACTAATCATGATTAGTAAAAAAATAATCCGAATGGCGGCTTCGCGAAAGAGCGAGAGGAAATCGCTTCATGGGCCTGTCCAGTGCGGCGGTTGCTCAGGACGCTGTACAATTACGCTAACGTTATCGTGGGGGTCGGGGGCACATGATTGGGATCGGCATAGACACAGGCGGAACGTACACCGATGCGGTGGTCGTGGACACCGATTCAGGGAAGGTCTTCGCGAAGGCGAAATCGCTGACCACCAAAGAAAACCTAGCGGTGGGAATCGGTCGAGCGCTGGACGCGCTTCCAGCCGAAGCTCGCGGTCGTGCCCATGCCATCAGCCTTTCCACAACGCTTGCCACCAACGCCTGCGTGGAGGGCAAGGGCGGCCGAGCGAAACTGGTTATTGTCGGCGTGGACGAAGGCGCGCTGCATCGCCTGAACGTTGACCGCGTCTACGGCATCCCCCATTCCGACGTGCTTGCCGTCGATGCTGCCGTGGACCCCACGGGTAGGAGCGTGGAGCAGCCCGACTGGGATACCATCTGCAGCGAGCACGCCGACTTTTTCGCCGACGCGGATTCGTTCGGCATAGCGGGGGTCCATGCGCTCAACAACGGCGGCGCCATGGAGCGCTTCGGTGCGAGCTACTTGGAGAGGCGCTATGGGACGTTCGTGGTGCAAGCTATCGACGTTGCTACCGAAGTGAACGTGTACGAGCGGGCGGCAACCGCGCTGCTCAATGCGCGTCTGGTGCCGGTGATCCGCGAGTTTCTGGACGCCATTGCCGACGCGTTGCGCGAGCGTGCCATGGACGGCATGCCGGTTTCGGTGGTGCGCAGCGACGGGTCGCTCATGTCGGCCCAGCTTGCCCGATCCCGCCCAGTGGAGACCATCCTGTCGGGGCCGGCTGCTTCGGTGCGCGGTGCCCAAGTGCTGCACCCGGCGTCGGAGGCGTTGGTGGTCGATATCGGCGGCACTACGTCGGATGTGGCGCTGTTCCATGATGGACAACCGGTGATGACCGATCACATCCGCATCGGAGGCTGGAAAACCCAGGTTCCCGGCATTGCCATAGACACGATCGGGCTGGGAGGCGACTCGGCCGCACGCTATACCAAAGAAGGATCACTGGTGCTTCTGCCAGAGCGTGTACTGCCGTTTTGCATTGCGGCAGCACGGTGGCCGCAGGTGGCGAAGGGGTTGGAGCTCTATTTGGGCAGTGCAACGCCGGACCATCTTGCGCGCTACGAGTTCTACTGTCTGGTGAATGAACCCACGGCGAAGGAGCGCTATACCAGCGCCGAGCAGAAGTTCATCTCGTTGCTTGCAAATGGGCCCGTTTCGCTTAATGACGCGCGCTCGCATGTGCGGTTTCTGGACACGACGCGCCTGGAAGCCGAAGGAGTGGTGGTGCGCAGCGGCATGACGCCCACCGACGCCATGCACGTTCTGGGAATGCTGGACACGTTCGACGCGCGTGCATCGGAGTTGGGCGCCCGGTGCCTGCTGAAGTCGTACCGAAAGGCCCATGTTGCCAGGGCGGAAAAGAGCATTGAGCAGCTTGCGACCGAGATTTGCGACCTGGCACGCAAGAAGCTCTACGAACAGGCAGGGCGCGTGCTTTTGGCGCAGTCGTACGAAATGGATGCGGCAAATGCGCTGGATGGGCCCATGAAAAATGTGTTCGACGGCAATTGGGAGCGCAGGAGGACGAACGAGCCTCCTGTCGAAGAGCTCGTTCAAAGCAGTGGGACTGCTGCAGCTGTAAATGGGGACCCAGCAAAGGGCGCACGTCCGCCCAAGAGCGCGATCCTGCCTGCAGGAGAGGGCACTGTTGCAGATGCATGCCCGGCTGCCGCAGCGTTTTCGTTGTTGCCGCATACCGAAGCCGTGCTCATAGGGATCGGGGCGCCCACCCACGTGTTTCTACCCTACGCGGCGCAGGCGCTGGGCGCGCAGTGGGCCGTGCCGGAGCATGCCGAAGTTGCCAACGCGGTAGGTGCGGCGTGTGCTCAGGTCATGGTCAACGTGAAGGTGCGGGTTAAACCTGTGCGAGGTGCTTACGGCATAATCGAAGGCTACCGTATCTTCAGCTCGGAGGAGAGCACGTTCGTGCCGGCAGAGAAGTTGGACGATGCGGACGGGACGGCCGAACAAAAGGCGAAGCAGATGGCCCGCGATGCCGCCAGGCGCATTGTCCAGGCCGAAGCGCAACGGCGCGGAACGAGCAGCGGCGTAGACTGCGCCATCACAGAAGAAGAAACGTCTTTTACAGGAGCCGCCGATGGACAGACGGTAGTCTACGAATGGGTCTTCACCGCCCATGTAGAGTAGCGAACCTGACAAGGGGGCTCTTGATGCAAACAGGAGCCCTCCCCCGCTCCTCTGGCCCGTCTTTGGATCTGCTGGCATAATATGACATCATGCAAAACGATCCGAAGCAAATTGTCATCCCGAAACAGAAAGTCCCGCGGTCCATCAAAGTCCGCCTTGTTGCAGCAGCCGTACTGGCGCTGCTGTGCCCCGCTATCTGGTACGTGTTCTCCAGCTTCGGAGATGCGTTCTTTCCCACCTATCGCATCTTCTCGAAAGGGTTGTTGGGCGTACAGGCCACACTTGCAAGCTTCGCGCCATTCGCGCTTTGGGACTTCCTGACTGTCGGACTTATTATCGCGGCAATCATATCGCTGATTGTGCGCATCGTGCGCAAGCGCTCCCTGATCGCCTGGTTTTCAACCGTCGCTTGCGTGCTGAGCGCCACAGCGTTTCTGTTCGTAGGCGGCTGGGCCGTAAACCACTACGCGCCGCCCCTTTCGCGCGATCTGGGCTTGGACGTGGAGCAGTATTCGAACGAGCAGCTGGCCGAAGCCTGCGCCTACTACTACCAGCAGGCCGCTCAACTGGCCGATCAGGTTCCCCGCGACGAAGAAGGCGAACTTGTCCCCCAGGATTTCTTCGAGCTGGCCCGCATTGCCGGGGCGTCGTATGCCAACATTTCCGACCAGTATCCTGTGTTTGACGGGACCACTGTTCCCGTAAAGGCGCTCCTTTTGGCGGGCGATCCATTGCTCTACAGTGGGCATGTGGGTATCTTCTTTTCGCCCACGGCAGAGTCGAGTGTGCCACTGAACTGCGCATCTTCCGAAATGCCGTTCACCATGTGCCACGAGGCTGCTCACCGCATGGGGCTTGCAAGCGAAGAGGAGGCGAACTTCGCCGCGATTATGGCATGCACGGCAAACAGCGACGCGCGGTTCACCTACGCCGGGTACTATCTGGCCTTCTGCTATTGCCACAACGCCCTTTCGGACAGCAACCCGGAGCTTGCGCAGTATCTGACCGACTTGGCTGCCAAATCGTCCCTTGCAGACGGTGCCCACCTGATTGCGCAAGACCGCTACGCCACCTACTTGCACTACCTGCCCTACGAAGGGCCCGCCAAGGAAACGGGCACTCAAGTCAACGACACGTACCTGAAAACCTTTGGGGAGGAAACAGGCGTGCGCTCCTATGGCCTGGTGGTCGACTACTTAATAGCCTGGTACGAACAAAGCAGCCCGCAACTCCAGAAGCCTTGATTTCCATCATGACGAATTGATCAGATACCTTGTGACGGTTGCAGGAAACACACAATCGACGCTGCCAAGCCGCACGCACCCATCTGTCCCATTTGGGGTCGTAGTGAAAATGGGCCATGCATTAAAACGTCGTTATCTTGATCATTGCATGGCCCATTTTCACTACGACCCCAAATGGGACACCAAA
>JAFUCW010000242.1 GCA_017459485.1 Eggerthellaceae bacterium
AATCGAAACCATAAAAGAATACGACGCAAACTACTACGCATGCATCGAAGACGCCAAGGCAGAGCTGCAGGCCGACGCACGCCCCGAGGTCAAGCGCTACCTGGAAGATGCCGGCCTGAGCATGGACGACTACGACACCATCTTCCTGGGCTATCCCAACTGGTGGGGAACCTGCCCCATGTGCGTGTTCACCTTCCTGGACCACTACAACCTGGCGGGCAAGCGCATCGTGCCGTTCTGCACGAACGAAGGCTCTGGCATGGGCGGCTCCGAAAAGCACCTGAAGAAGCTCTATCCCGACGCCATCTTCGAAGCCGGCCTTTTCATCATGGGCAACCAAGCTGCGCAGTCTCAGGACAAGACCGCTGCTTGGGCCAAAAAGTTCGCATAGGTTTTGGCAAGGGGCAACAAGACAAAAAACAGTAAGACAGGGGTCGGAGGTTCGTCTTATGGAAACAATATCGCGAAGGAAGTTTCTTGAAGTTGCAGGGACGGCTGGCCTTTCAGCTGCCATTCCTTCGGCGTTGTTGGGATGCTCTGACGGAACGGCTGGCAGTGGCACAGAAACTATCGCGCCTTCGAGTAATGTTGAAGCAAGTGCAAGCAATGCAGGCGCAGATGCATTCGTCACAAGCTCGGCTAGCTCTACGGAAACGCCTGGAGCAAGCCAAGCAACTGGAGCGACTGAAGAAAACCTAGAAAGTACGCCAGCTGAAGAAACCGAAGGGGTCGAATCTGCGTCCGAAAACAATACCAGTGCAAGTGATAGCCTGGTACTCATCTATTCGCGCGCCGACGAAAACTACAACGTGGGCTACATCGAGACGGGCAACACTATGGTGCTGGCGCAGTTCATCCAGCAGAAGATCGGCGCAGACTTGTTCGAGCTGAAGCCCGCCACTCCGTACCCGGCAGACTACCAGACCTGCATCGACCAGGCGCTGGCCGAACAGGATCGTGGCGACAGGCCTGCCATCGCACAACTGCCCGACCTATCCGGCTACAGCACCATCTACTTCGGGTTCCCCGTGTGGTGGGGCGACATCCCCATGCCGGTCTACACGGCCATCGAAGCTCTGGATTGGCAGGACAAGACCATCGCGCCGTTTAACACGCACGAAGGCAGCGGCAGCGCAGGCATGTTCAACACGCTTGCCGTGGTCTGCGAAGGCTCCACGGTGCTCGAAGGCTTAACGGTCCAGGGCTCCACCGCACAGAACCAGCGCGATGTGACAGAGCAGCGTGTGGACGAATGGCTTAGCAATCTAGCGCTGTAGCTGGTGCAGTTACGTAGGTTTAGGGCAACAGCAGGCATGACAACATCAGGCACAACAGCATCAGACACGGGAGTGCAATCTGCTTCAAGTAAGCGCGCAGTCCGCATAGCAACAAGCGTGCTGTTGGCGCTTCTTGCTGTTATCCAGATGCTGCACATGCATATTCCCGACGAAGTGCACGAAGTAGCGGGCGTGCTGTTCGGCGTGGTGCTTGTTGTCCACATTGTTCAACATTCGAGTTGGTTTAAAGCACTAGCGAAGGGGAAGTGGAACGCTTTGCGTGTGGTGAATGCGCTGGTCATAGACTGTTTGGTGCTGTGTGCGTGCGCTATGCTGGCAAGTGGTTTGGCCATGTCTGGTTGGGCGGTTGCACTGGGCGCAACAGGTAGTGGCATTGCGCGGGCCATTCATCTGCCTCTGGTGCATATTGGGTTTTGTCTTCTGGCATTGCATGCAGGCTTGCAGATGCATCGCGTTGTGTCAAAGGTTCGCACGAAGGACTGCGACAGTAACGGCAGCGGTGGCAACAGTGATAAGAATGCCGGCAACAGTGGCAGTGGTAATAGCAACAACAGCAGCAGTGGTAGTGGAACTAACGATGGCAACGTATTACGCACCATCACCGTGCTTGCCCTTGTCGCCATCGCTGCATTCGCCGTCTGGTCGATCGCCGACCTCGACTTCGTAGGCTACATCCTGGGTACTACAGGTTTTGCGTTCATCGACCCATCGAAACCTGTTGTCCTCAGCGCGCTCCAATACCTAGCAATCTTCATCCTGTTTGCTAGTATTGGTTGTGGGGTTATCCGCATCTTGCACAGAAGTGCGAAAATGAACTAGATCATCGGATTGGTCACTCCAAATGGAGTGTAGAGTATGAAACAAAGAAACCTCACACGTAAAGAGTTTGCAGCTGTGGGGCTTGCCGCTGGCGCGAGCATGGCTCTTGATATAAGCGGTTGCGAGCAGACTGCACCAATCTCGCCAGACGCATCGGAAGCAGCGCCCACATCGGCTGCGCCAGACGCACCAACCGCATCGACTGAGTCAGACAATCCAACCAGCGAACAGGAGGCAAAAATGACAGAAGCTGCAACAGGCGGAGAGCGCTACATTCCCTTTGAAGAGCGCGACGGCGAAACGAGCACGGTGTATTTCACGCGGGACTTGTCGGCAGAGGGCCTGCGCCGCGCATTCGAACGCGTGGGCGGCAACATCACGGGCAAGGTGGCCATCAAGCTGCACACGGGCGAACCCGACGGCCCCAACATCATTCCGCGCCCGTGGGTGCAGGCGCTTATCGAAGAAAAGCTGCCCGATGCCACCATCGTGGAAACGAACGCCTATTACGAAGGCGGGCGCTACACCACCGAACAGCACCGCGAAACCATTGCGACCAATGGCTGGACGTTTGCGCCCGTGGACATTATGGACGAGGAAGGCACTGCCGAGATTCCCGTAGCGGGCGGCAAGTGGTTCGACCACATGACCGTGGGAAGCCACATGCTCAACTACGACTCCATGCTGGTGCTTACCCACTTCAAGGGCCATGCCATGGGCGGCTTCGGCGGCTCGAACAAAAACATCGGCATTGGCTGCGCCGACGGCCGCATTGGCAAGCGCGACATTCACACGCGTCCTGGCGGCGGCCAGTGGAGCATCGACAGGGAAGAACTGCACGAGCGTTTCAGCGAGTCCGCCAAGGCCACCTGCGACTACTTCGGCCAAGGCATTACGTTCGTGAACGTTCTGCGCAACATGAGCGTGTCGTGCGACTGCGAAGGTACGGCAGCGGCCCCTGTGGTCACGCCCAACGTTGGCATTCTGGCCTCCACGGACATTGTGGCTATCGACGCCGCGAGCGTGGATTTGGTGTACGCGATGTCTGCCGAAGACAACCACGACCTTGTGGAACGCATAGAAACGCGCCATGGGCACCGCCAGATAAGCTACATGCACGAGCTCGGCATGGGCAACTGGCGCTACGAGCTGGTCGACATAGACAACGGCGACGCCGTCATCCAGCCAGCGGATGCCGTGGAAGGAGTCGTGCCTTTCGAAGCATAGTATTTGCGGCGAATGCAATAGGTATGGGACATTACCGAAATGGTCGAGACTGCGGTTGCGTGGCTGACCGAACACAGCTTCTAGTATTCGCACCTGTGAACTGGTCGAAATAGGGTAGAGAGGTCTCCTTGGCTAACTCCAATTAGTGAAAATTACACTTCACTATTATTTCACAATATGGAGGCAAGTTTTACTACGCTAGCATGTTGGGCCGAAAGGGGTTTCCCATGATGCGAAAAAAGATAGCAGTGCTGGTTTGCGCTTTGCTGGTGTTGGTGCTAGCAGGGTGCAGTAGTCCTTCAAGTTCAAGCGATAGTTCAATTTCAACTGAAATATCAAGTGAAGGTTCGGCGAGCAATTTGCCACAAATCGATGACGAAATGTTCAGCGAGCTTAAATACGACGCTACGATCGAGGTGTTTAAGCAAGACGGTGTGGTGTATACCGCGGAGTACGAATACGAGATTCCCGAACTTTCGGGCTACAGCGAATTGGAAGACGGCAAGCGCTACTTGCTTACTGCCGACATTACCTTCCTGAACGGAGGCGTGGCGGGCTACGTTGACTATCCCCAGATAGAAAACGTTATCAACATCGAAGAAATCTCGTCTAACGCCGGGCCGACGGAAGAGGCGACTGCTGAACCCGCGGAAGAAGCGCCCGCCGCGGAAGAAGCGTCCACCGCAGAGTTGGCGCTTTCCGTCGACGGCACAGCTGTCGACGTTGCCTGGGAAGACAACGAATCCGTTGCAGCCTTGAAAGAGCTGGCTGCGCGCGGACCGCTCGAGGTTTCGCTTTCCGCGTACGGCGGATTCGAGCAGGTGGGACCCCTTGGGGAAACGCTGCCCAGCGCAAACGTGCAAACAACCACCGAACCAGGCGATATCGTGCTATACCAAAGCAGTCAAATTGTCATCTTCTACGGCTCGAACACGTGGGACTACACGCGGCTTGGCAAAATCCAGGGCATGTCCACCGAAGAGCTTGAAGCACTCCTTGGCAAGCAAGGCGTGACCGTAACGATAGAAGGAAGTAGTTAATAAGTGGATGAGACTCGCAATATTTGCCTGTTTCCTTTGGCAGAAGAGGACAGGGAGCAGTTCATAACCGACAGTCATCATCCCGACCCAAACGACCCCGACATCAGTGCTAGCGAACGAGAGGGCGGACCAGAAAGCGAAATGGACGGCATGTTCCGCTTCCAAAAGGTAATGGATGCACGGCATTGCAAATAGGGCTTTTCACCTTGACAGACTCCCCATACCAATTATACTGAATATTAATTCAGTGAAAAATTATTCAGTATAGTTGTATACAAGTCGACGAGTCTATAGGAGTGCCTAAGGTGTTTGTCGGACGCGAAAAAGAGCTAGCAGCGTTGCAAGAACAGTTTGCTGCCAAGGGAAAAACGGCTGTTCTGGTGTATGGCAAGCGCCGTGTGGGGAAGTCGACGCTTATTGCCCAGGCTGCAAAGGACTTCCCTGGCATTGTGATAGACCACCTGTGCGTCCAGAGTACCTTCGAAGGCAACCTGGAGCTTCTGTATCGCAGCGTCAGTCGCGCGTTGTCCCTGCCAAGCCTTGGCTTTTCCCACCTGTTCGACCTCTTCGAATTCCTGGGGCAGCAGAGCCAGGACGTTCTGGTTGTGCTGGACGAGTACCAGTACCTGAAGCAGTCGCTAAAAAGCGGCGAAGTGGACTCGTGCCTGCAGACCATTATCGACACCCTGCCGGCAAACGTGAAGCTTGTCCTGTGCGGATCCTACATCGCCGTCATGAAGGAGCTGCTGGACGAAGAAAACCCCCTGTTCGGGCGCTTTAGCACCATTCTGCATGTGAAGGATTTCGACTACTACGATGCTGCGCGGTTTTACCCCAAGCTGGAGCCTTACCAGAAGATTGCGCTCTACGGCGTGTTCGGGGGAAGTCCTTTCGTGCTCGAGTCGCTGGACGCAGAAGCAACGCTGCAGGACAACCTTGAAAAGCTGCTGTTGCCTGCCACAGGCATCCTGCGCACGCACATCGAAAGCGTCATGCTCAAGGAAGTCCAGAAGTCCTTCGACGTGCGTATTTTGGAAGTGCTGGGCAACGGCAAGAAGCGCTATTCCGACATCCTGTCCTTGCTGGGCGGGCCCAACAACGGGCTTTTGGACAAGCAGCTCAAGAGCCTCATGGACATGGAGACCATTTCAAAGACCTACCCCATCAACAAGGCAGACGACAAGAAGAAGCACTTCTACGAAATCGAAGACAACCTCATGCGCACCTACTTCGCTTTCCTGTTCGGGCGCACGCCGCTTGTCGAGCGCTTGGGCGAACGCACCTTCTACGAAAATGACGTTGCGCCCACGCTTACGCAGTATGTCAGCCGCCGTTTCGAAGAAGTGGTGCGCCAGTACTTCGTGCGCCTTGCGCATGCGGGCAAGCTAAAAGGGGTTGAAGACTTCGGGACTTACTGGTATGACGATCCTGCCACGAAAACCAACGGCGAATTCGACTGCGTCCTGAAGCGTGGGGAAGCCTTGGATTTCTTCGAGTGCAAGTACCGCAAGGCCCCCATGGAAAAGGGCGAATGCGAAGCGGAAGAGCGCCAGGTGCGCAGCATTCCCAACGTAGACGTAGGCACCGTCGGCTTTGCGTGCACGGGTGGGTTTACCTTCAAATCGAAAACCTACAAGCTTATAGCAGGAGAGCATCTTTACAAACTAACGTATTAAAGCACCGGCACGGCGCTGCGCACGGCAGTAGGTTCTAGCACCTGGCCGTCGTATTTTCCTGGCGAAGATGCGCACACCGAATGGTTCGAACCTGTCGACGACGAACAATGCGGGAAGCCGGAGTAGGGCAGGAGTCGAGGGGAGGCATTTGACTTAATGGGAGAGTTTTCCGACAAGGTTTACGAAGCGGTGCGGCGGATTCCGCGCGGATACGTAAGTACATACGGTGACATTGCACGTGCAATAGGGCATCCGCGTTCGGCGCGCTATGTGGGCTATGCGTTGCGTGGCAACCCCAGTCCGGGCGACGTTATACCCTGCCATCGCGTGGTATTCAAGGACGGTCAGATCTGCGACAACTTCGCTTTCGGTGGATCAGGCGTGCAGAAGAAACTGCTCGAAGACGAAGGCGTTGCATTCGTGAACAGCATGCACGTCGACATGGACCGTTGCCATTGGACGTTCGCTTCCGATGGATTAGGTCGCCCGACCGATATCGACTGGGCTGCCGAAATGGAGGAGTAGAGAATTGATGGGACAATCGAGCCGTCAGATGCTCAATGTGGGCTTGGATTGGATTAAATAGGAATCAACTGTTTTGGCTACCGCATAACCGCGATAATTCAAGCTAACTGATGCAGATGCGTGCAAGTAAAGGCACGTCATCGCGAAAGGAGAGGGAGCGTGAACGGAAACGGAATGAAGCGTACGGCAATATCACTGGCGTGTGCGCTGGTACTTTGCACGGGAATCCTTGCTGGATGCAGCGCGAATACGGCATCCAGCTCGAATATGGTTGAAAACAGCACGACCAGCGAAGCGGGCACCTCGCAAGTGGCGCTATCCGACTGCCCCGTCATGCGCGACACGAGCTTCGGCGGCGTCTACGTCGACATCACCATCGAAGAGTTCAACAGGCT
>JAFUCW010000243.1 GCA_017459485.1 Eggerthellaceae bacterium
CTCCACTCCCGAAGGGAGCGCCGTGCAGACCACGCCGCTCGTCTCGCTCGAAACGAATAACCCGGCGCTTTCGCACCAAAATGCCAGACAGCATCGGGTGTGCCCTACGGCAGAAAGCGCGGAAAACACCATGTTGCCCACGGAAAACGTATCGCCGTCCTCCAAAACCACGTCCACGCCAATTTCGCTGGGAACATCTTCGGCGTCTGCGATGCCTTTGCTGGCAGCCCGATCTGCATTAAGCGCGCTCATAGTGGCAAACGCCCCCGGACGCGAAAACACACGAGCCGCATGGGCACTCGCGTGCACCTTCGCGTCGGGCATGTGCGCAAGAAGATAGCCCGTTGCCGCGCAATGGTCGTAGTGGGAATGCGTAAGGATGATCTTGTCTACCGGCGCACCACCCGTGAACGCGTAGATGTTTTCAAGCGTCTGAGCTGCGCAAAAGGCGAACCCTGTGTCAAACAGCGCCGTAGCGCCGTCTGCCGTGCAGAGCAAAAATGCTTCGCCACCCAGGTCGGCCCCCACTTGATGGATGTCGTAGCCGTCGAAGCTCCACGACCGCACAACGTCGTCGCGCGTCCTTGCTTGCTGTTCCGTTCTCGCTCCCATGCTAGAACTCCAAGCGTTCCAGGCGATCGAACACCGGGCCGATGCGCGTGAGGAAATCCCATGGATCGAATATCGCATCGAGCGTCGCGGCGTCCAACGTGCAATCCGGGTCCGCCTCCAGGCGCTCGCGGTAGGTGGGGCCGTCCTTCGCCTGCTGCACGTCATGCCACGTATCCATGGCGTTGCGCTGGACGATCACGTAGGCATCTTCGCGCGTGATACCGGTGTTGACCAGCGCAAGCAGCACCTTTGAGGAGAAGATGAGCCCACGGGTCTTGTTCAGGTTCGCCAGCATGGCTTCCGGGTAGACCTGAAGCCCTTCCACGATCCAGCGCAGCTTTTCGGCGATGTAGTCGAGTGCGATGAAGCTGTCCGCCAAAGCGATGCGCTCAGCGGAGCTGTGGGAAATGTCGCGCTCGAAGAACAAGGCCACGTCGTCGAAAGCAACCTGCGCGTTGGCCTTGATGGTCCGCGACATGCCGCACACGCGTTCTGCGGTGATGGGGTTGCGCTTATGGGGCATGGCAGAGCTGCCCTTCTGGCCCTTGGCGAAGGGCTCTTCGGCTTCGATGACGTCGGATTCCTGCATCAAGCGCACTTGCAGCGCGATGGATTCGAACGTGGACGCGGTCACCGCCAGGGCAGCTGCCACCTGCGCATGGCGGTCGCGGGCAAGCACCTGGGTGGAAAGCGGGTCGGGGGTAAGGCCCATCTTTTCACACACGTATTGCTCGACGTAAGGATCGATGGAGCTGTACGTGCCCACCGCACCGGAGATGGCGCCCGTCGCAGCCACCTCGCGCGCCTGCTGCAGGCGCACCTGCGCGCGCTTGAGCGCCCATGCCCAGCTGCCGAACTTCATGCCGAAGGTCATGGGCTCGGCATGGATGCCATGCGTGCGTCCCACGCACAGGGTATCTTTGAGCTCGAACGCCCTCTGCTTGCACACCTGCCCGATGGCAACGACGTCCGCCAAGATCAGGTCTATTGCCTGCACGATCTGGTAAGACAGTGCCGTGTCGCCCAAGTCCGAGCTGGTCATGCCGTAGTGTACCCAGCGCGAAGGCTTTTCCTGACCTTCAGGCACGTCGGCGTCGATGTATTCCGCCATACAGGTAAGGAAAGCGATTACGTCGTGGTTCGTGGTCGCCTCGATTTCGTCGATGCGCTCCACCGTGAAATCCGCATGTGCGCGTATCCAGGCAGCTTCTTCCTTCGTGATGCCCGCCTGCCCCAGTTCTGCTTGCGCTTCGCACGCAAGCAGCTCGATTTCCTTCCAGACCGCGAACTTGTTTTCGTTGCTCCAGATCTTGCCCATTTCCGGGCGCGTGTAACGTGGAATCATTGCTATCCTTTCGACGGCCTTTAATTATACGTTCGCCGAAGGATCTTTCGTCCCATGCGCGAAAAAAGCAAGGTGCAATCTATCTCGTAGCAGGGGGCGCATGGCACCCCTCCCCGCACAAGGCAAACACTGCAGCCGCTTCAACCCTCTACCTGACGGCAGCGCCGAGAGCGTCGTAGGTGGCCTGGGGCGCCGCCACGGGGCCACTGAAGACGTAGCCGTGCTTCAACGCCGCCTTGTTGGTGGAGACTACGGCGGTGGCGTTAGTGCTGCATACGTGGCAAAGCCACCTACTCCTGAAGCGGAACGATGATCTGGGGATTGTATCCTCGGGCATTGTAGAGCGCAACGCTCGTGTCGGTCGCAAACCCAAACCCGTCGAACGCGATGGCAACCGTCTGGCCATCGTAGGGACGCCATGGGGCAAGAAGCGCTTCTTCGTCATCGTTGACCGTGTGAGAAGTCAGGTTCACACTCGAGCACGACCGTGATACTGTCGGCTGGCTGGCTCGAGTCGCCCCATCGGGGTTTTCGCCCTGCAACTCTGCCTGATAATCCATGACCAAAAGAGCGTTCACCGGATTGTAGTATTGCGCCCCAAAGGCACTCCCCGACATGCCGATCTCTTCGGCCCTGCCCGCAACGTCTACGATTTCAACGCGGCCGGTAAGCACCGTCTTCCCCGCTTCCATGGCCGCTTGAACGGCCGCTTCTTCGCGCTGCGCACGGTCATCAACCTGAGGCGCTTCAGGCTCTGGTGTCTCAGGCTTCGACGCAGGAGCCTCCGCTGCAGAAACGCCTCCCTCTTCCGAAGACGCACTAGCTCCGTTATCCTCCTGAGCCACCTGTTCGGACGAAGACTGTGCAGCAGAGGGCTGCGTTGACTGGGCTGCCGTTGAGGGAGCCGCCGTACCAGCGGAGCCACCACCCATGCGCGTTGCACCGAACACGACGAACACAAGAGCAAGGACAGCAACCGAAGCAACGATCGCAATCGCGTAGTTCGAGCGCATTGCGCCTTCCGTCATTTTGGGCATTGCGGGAGCCAGGGCCGTATCGCACATTGGACAACGCTCTGCATCCCCTTCCATCTTGAAGCCACAGTGTGGACACCTCATACACAGTCCCTTCGCCTCTTGTGGAGCGCATGAGCAACGCAATCATTACAGAAAACACGTTACTACGGACGCGCTCATGTATGTTGCGCAACTTTTTGTACAGAGCAAAAAGCATGGTCCGCTGGAACGAAATATGCCCGGCAAACACCCTGATCCATGGCAGACATAATCGCGCCAAACGTACAAGTCCCGCAAGCCGACAAGCCCCAAACAGGACGCGTGCCGAAGAGAAGCACAAGGAAGTAGTCGTGTGCCAAAAATAAATAGGTACTTGGGATTCGCGGTCAGCAGCGAGCTTACAGCCCGCGGATGATGGAGACAGCGTCTGCCATGAGGTCGGTGTCGGCAGCCACGACCACCACGTCGCCCGGGTACAGGCGTGTGTCGGATCCAACGACTTCCATGTCGTCTTCTTCGTCACCCGACACGGCGACGAGCAGGGCACCGTCCGGTAGGTCCACGTCGAGCGCCAGCACGCCTTCTTCTTCGCTGTAGTTCCTCATGTGCGGCACGACCACCTCGTTCAAGGCGACGCTGCCGCGCGAAAGCGTGGACAAGACGCTGATTCCGCCGAGCATGGCGTCTTCTTCGATGATCGTCGCGATAAGGGTGGTGGAACTGACGGCTTCGATGCCCACTTCGCGGAAGATGCGCAGGTTCTTGGGGCTGTTCACGCGCGCGATAACGCGCGGAACGTTGAAGGTTCGGCTTGCGATCTCGCACGACATGAGGTTGCTTTCGTCCTGCCCCGTCGTGGCGACGAACACGTCCGCGTTGCGGATGTTGGCGTCTTCCTGGTAGCGGCTCATGCACCCGTCTCCGCATACGACCAGGTAGCGACCGCTCAACGTGCTCGCGAGCGCATCGGCCGTCTTCTGGTCGCGTTCGATCAGGGCAACCTCGTTCCCGGAGCGCAGCAGCCGTCCCGCCAGGTAGCTGCCAACCTTGCCGCCGCCGTTAATTACGATGTACATGCTAGCCCTCCTGCATCCACTTGGAGAACGCCGCAACGCGCGAATGACGCACGCACGCTAGCACCGAATCCCCGTGCTGGAGGATGCTGTCGCCTGTGGGAATGGAGCTCATGCGGCCGCCGTCGCGCTCGAACGCGACGATGCGTATGTCGTGGCCTTTCTCCAGCTGCGACACGCGCACCTGCCTGAGGCTGCGGCTTTTCAAGTCCAAAGAGAAGCGCAGTATCTCGAAGTCTCCGAAGCTATCGACATGGCTCCCATGGCCAGAGCTGATCTTGGCGAACACTTCTTCTGCAACGAGTGACGTTCCGCATACGTAGTCCAGGCCAAGCTGCTCGTAGGTGCGCTCGTGCCCAGGGTTGTAAAGACGGGCAATGACGTGCGGAACTCTAAAGATTCTGCTTGCCACCTCTGCCACCATAAGGTTCGCGTTGTCGTGGGCAGTCACCGCTGCCACGCAGTCGGTTATGTCTACTCCTGCGCGCAGCAGCACGTCCTCGTCGAAACCGACGCCTTCGATGGTCGTGCCGTTGAACGACCCCCCCAAGTTGGCGAACGAATCGGGGTTCTGGTCGATCACGCACACGTTGTTGTCGCCTTCGGAAAGCATGCTCGCCAACTGCGACCCTACACGCCCGCATCCCACGACAATGATGTTTCGGCCCATCGCCCAATCCTTTCTGTTACAACAGCAAAGTATACGCCAATACCAAGCGAAACGCTCTCCCCCAAACCAAAGGTGGCCGACGTGACAGCGAGGGAGGCCTTGGTCCCCCAGGTTGCCCCGCCTTTGCTGAGCAGCGGAGCGGCGGTCCCTGCGGGAGCACCTTGCCATAAGACACAGGTGGTCGAAGAGACAGTGAGAGCCCGTAAGCCGCAGGTCGTCCCGTACTCCTTTCCCCGGGCATGAGGCAACCTCGCGAAGCAGGTTGGCCGGATGCCCCCGCAGGGACTGTCTGAACACTGTTCCTGATAGTCGCGAAGCGACTCTTTCAATGCATGAAGCAGCGAAGCGCATGAAGAGAGCCCCCGCGAATGCGAGGGCTCCCTGAACAGCGGAGCGGCTGTCCCGAAGGGGGCATCCGGCCAACCTGCGGCAACGGGGGCTACATCATGCCCATTCCGCCTCCACCCATGCCGGCAGCGGCGGCGGCAGCGGCTGCTGCAGCGTCAGCTTCCTTGGGACTCTCGTTGACAGGGCAGGCGGTCATCAGGATCAAGGTTGCCACGGAAGCGGCGGACTGCTGGGCGATACGCGTCACCTTCACAGGATCGTTCACGCCCATCTTGATCATGTCGCCGTATTCGCCCGTAGCGCAGTTCAGGCCTTCGCCCTTCTTCATGCCCTTGACCTTTTCGACCACGACGCTGCCTTCGAAGCCAGCGTTGGCGGCGATGGCGCGAAGCGGAGCCTCCAGGGCCTTGCGGACGATGTCGACGCCGATCTCTTCGTCCTTGCCGTCGACCTCGACCTTGTTGAGCGCAGGCAGGGCGTCAACCAGAGCGACGCCGCCACCAGCGATGATGCCCTCTTCAACGGCAGCGCGCGTAGCCTGCAGGGCGTCTTCGATGCGGCTCTTCTTTTCCTTGAGCTCTGCTTCGGTTGCAGCGCCCACCTTCAGCACGGCAACACCGCCAGCGATCTTGGACATACGCTCCTGCAGCTTCTCGCGGTCGAATTCGGACGTGGAACGCTCGATTTCGCCCTTGATCTGCTCGGTGCGCTCGGCGATGGCCTTCTTGGTGCCGGCACCGTCGACGATTAGCACGCTGTCCTTGTCCACACGCACGGTCTTGGCCTTGCCCAGCATGTCGACAGTGGCGTCCGCCATCGTGAAGCCCAGGTCCTTGTCGAGCACCTGACCACCCGTGACGATAGCGATGTCCTCCAGAATGCGCTTGCGGCGATCGCCGAAACCAGGAGCCTTGACGGCAACGCAGTTGAAGGTGCCGCGCAGCTTGTTGAGCAGGATGGTTGCCAGCGCTTCGCCTTCGACGTCTTCAGCGACGATCAGCAGCGGGCGACCGGACTTCATGATTTCCTCGAGCAGGCCAACCATTTCCTGAACATTGGAAATCTTCTGGTCGGTAAGAAGGATAAAGGGGTCGGTCAGGACAGCTTCCATCTTCTCCATGTCAGTTGCCATGTAGGGAGAAATGTAGCCGCGGTCGTATTGCATACCCTCGACGTGCTCGAGCTCGATGCCGAACGTCTGGCTCTCCTCGACGGAGATGGCGCCGTCTTTGCCCACCAGGTCCATTGCCTCGGCGATCTTCATGCCGATTTCGGAGTCGCCAGCGGAAATGGTGCCGACGTTGGCAATCTGCTCCTTGTCGGAGATCTTCTTGGAGTCCTTGGCGATGGCCGCGACAACAGCGTCCACGCCCTTCTGCACGCCACGGCGAATGCCCAGCGCGTCGGAGCCGGCGGTCACGTTGCGCAGGCCTTCGCTGACGATGGCGTCGGCCAACAACGTGGCGGTGGTGGTGCCGTCGCCTGCAGCGTCGTTAGTCTTAACGGCTGCTTCGCGCACCAGCTGGGCGCCCATGTTCTCCACGGGGTTCTCCAGCTCGATTTCCTTAGCGACCGTCACGCCGTCGTTGGTGACGGTGGGAGCGCCGTAGGACTTCTCCAATGCAACATAGCGACCCTTGGGACCAAGCGTCACCTTGACAGCATTGGAAAGCTTCCTGACTCCGGCAGCAAGCCCGCTACGGGCATCTGCGTCGAACTTCACATCTTTAGCCATTGCTCTTACTTCCTTTCTACAATGGATGGTTCACAAAGCGGCAAATAAGACGAAACCCTAGGCTTGGATTGCGTAGATATCGTCGGCACGCAGGATGACGACGGTCTCGCCGCCGATTTCGACTTCGGTGCCACCGTACTTGCCGTAAATGACGCGATCGCCCTTCTTGACGGGCACGGGAATTACCTTGCCGTCGTCGGCCACGCGGCCGTCGCCCACCGCGAGCACCGTGCAGGTGGTCGGCTTTTCTTTGGATCCGCTCGAAAGAAACAGTCCGCCAGCGGTAACTTCTTCCGCGTCGTCCTGCTTGACGATAACGCGATCGCCCAATGGTTTCAGGTTCATATCTTGCCTTCCTTTCATCTGACCGGCCCCTTGGCCTGTCCATTACCCTTCTTGAGTGCTAGCACTCTCATACCTTGAGTGCTAAACGGTAAAAGCCATAGTAGCACCCTAAGCGAAGGAAGGTGCAATCTTCACGGTTTCGTTACTTTCCCACTTCGACACTCCACAAGTCGAACGGAAAGGCGTCGGTACAGGTTACCTCTTGTAGAAGAAAACGGGCTGAACGTTCAAAAGAGTTTGTTCCAGGCAGAAATGGCTGCCCCGCAGAAAGGCCACAGGCGGTTGTGTGCGCCCAGCTATTTCTGTCCGGGCGACACCAAGCCGTTTTCGTAGGCAAGTACCACAAGCTGGGCGCGGTCGTGCGCATCGAGCTTCGACATGATACGCGCCACATGGGTTTTCACCGTTGCAGGGGAAATAACCAGGTCATTGGCGATTTCGTCGTTGCTCATGCCATGCGCAATAAGGGCAAGAATCTCGCGTTCGCGGTCGGTCAGCACGGAAAACGCCGTTGCAGCCGTCACTTCCTTTGCACGCGTTTCCACGAACGACTCGATCAGCCTGCGCGTGATGGAGGGCTGGATAAGGGCTTCGCCTGCCGCCACCGTGCGGATGGCGTGCGCAATGTCGTCTGGCTCGGAATCCTTGAGCATGAAGCCGCTTGCCCCCGCCAGAAGGGCGTCGTATACGTATTCGTCGATGTCGAAGGTAGTAAGCACGAGCACGCGCGTGTCGGCCAAGTCGGGGTCGGAGACGATCTTGCGCGTCGCATCGATGCCATTTTCGAGCGGCATGCGAATGTCCATTAGCACCACGTCGGGATGGAGCGCACGCGCTTGGTCGTATGCAGCCAACCCGTTGTCGGCTTCGCCTACCACCTTGATGAACTCGTAAGACGAAAGAATGAGACGAAACCCGTTGCGGACAAGGTCTTGGTCGTCGCAGATAAGCACTGTCGCCTCGTCGCCACCGAAGCGTGAGCTGTCAGCAGCACGTGCGGCTTCCTCGCTGCGAGCCCGTAGCTTCTGCTGGGCCTCTCGATAGTCGTCGGCGTAGATGCTCGACCCGCCAATCAGTTCTTCAGACATGCTGGTGTTCCTTTCGACCGCAACCCACCTTGCCGTAGATGTACTACGCCTTCAACTCTTCCCTATTTTAGCGCGACGCCTGCAGCATGCCGACGCCTAAAGGCACATTTGCTTCTACCCTGAACCCCCCACGTGCTCTATTGTGCGCAGAAAACGTGCCCCCAAGCGCCCGAACGCGCTCGCCCATGCCCTGCACTCCATGGCCGCCCGATGCCGTGGTCTCCGCACCGACACCGTCGTCTTCCACAATGAGTCTTGCATGCTCGCTGCTCGACGAAAGCATTATCCCCAGATTGTTTGCCTGCGCATGGCGCACGGCGTTCGTGACCGCCTCCCGCGCAATGCCGAACAGAGCAACGTCCACGTAGGCAGGCACTTTGTCCTTGTCGTACGCAGCAATGTCGAGTGTTACCGCAAGCCCCGCCTCGCGCGCGTAGTTGGCCAGGTCTTCGAGCCGGTCGGTTCCTTGGGTAGGCGCGGTTTCGGCGTCCTGTTCTTCGTTGCGCAGCACCCCGATCATAGAACGGATTTCCTCAAGGGCCTTCTTCGAGGTGTCGCGCACTTGGACGATGACCTCCTTGGCCGCTTCGGGGTCGCGGTCAATCATCTTCTCTGCCGCCGCCGCTTGGATACCGACTGCGGTCAGCGAATGGGCCGTTATGTCGTGAATTTCCCGCGCAATGGCAACGCGCTCCTGCTGGACGCGACGAGCCGCTTCTTCTTCGCGTTGCAGCTCGGCAGCACGGGCGCGTTCTTCGGAAACGGCAACGTAGTCGTCGTGGATGGACAGGGCAACGCCTGCAAACACGGCCACAAGAACGTACGTGCAATTCTGGATACGCGAAAGCAACACCAAACTCGCATTCAGCCCGAAAGGCATTTCGACGAACGCAAGCACCGCCACGCACGCGACTGCAGCTATGAACGCCTCGAGGCGCGGGCGCTCGTGAGCAACGGTGAACAGCGCGATCATGGGTCCGAAAAAGGCCAACGTGTATGCAGAGACGTTTTTCACCTGAACAAGCGCGACAACGTATGCGATGAACGTGAACACGAGCACAGGCCAGGGAAACTTGCGGCGCAGCACGAGTGGCCAGGTGGTCAACCCGAGCATCAGGTAGGACGAAAGCGACGGCGTGACGTTCACGACGCCGATCATCGTGCGAAAATCTTCGTCTTGGACTACAAAGGCGATGTTGGAAAGCGAAAGCTGCGCGCATCCGAGCAGGAATGCCGCCACCGCAATGACAGCGTCGATCGTCCAATCGCGCGAGCTCATCTCGCGGCTGTTGAGAAGGATGTTTTCCGTGTTCGTGCGCAGGGTGCCGTCCATGCCTCTATGGTAATACAGCGGCAGGTGGAAGCATCGTACGCTTGTAGGCGTATTTTCGCGCACGGGAGAGGACGTCGTCAACCTGAGCGGCGCTCATGGACTGGCTGGCAAGCACATCTGCCCCCAGGCCGGCGTCGAAATGCCCTGCCAAGATGCGGTCGAGCTCTGCGTAGCCAATGCCGAGCCCCTCTTCGTCCGTTTGATCCGGGGCAAGCTCTGCACTTGGCGGCTTGTCGATGACCCTTTGCGGAATGGGCGCAATCTTGCCCTGCGCGACGTAACGTTCGTTGAGATACCGCGCAAACGCGAACACGTCGGTTTTGAACATGGATCCAAGGGGCGCAAAGGCGCCAGCCGTGTCTCCATAGAGCGTGGAATAACCCATGTATGCCTCGCTCCTGTTTCCCGTATTCACGAGCATCCAACCATAGGCGTTGGAAAGGGCCATGAGTACCACCATGCGGCAGCGTGCTTGGGTGTTTTCGCTTGCGACTCCCGCGAAGTCTTCGCCCATCGTTGGAGCAAGTGCGCGCGCGAACGCATCGTAGGCACCGGTAATGGAGATGGTGGTCGTGGGAATCTCCAGGTTACGCGCCACTTCGAGCGCATCTTCGGAAGAAGCGTCGCTCGAATACGGCCCGGGCATAAGCACGCCATGCACGGAACTGCTGCCGAACGCTTCGGCACACAGCACCGCCACCACCGTCGAGTCCAGCCCGCCCGAAAGCCCAATCACGCACTCGGAGAAGTGCGCGTTTCGAGCGAAATCCGCCAGCTGCCCGACAATGCTTTCGTGCGCCGCCTGGTAGTCCATCGGCCCCTCCTTCGCCACCGAGGCAGTCAGCTTGTCGCCTGTGCGCTTTGCGACCGCTGCAGCGCACGTATGTTGCCCGCCAGCCACTCAGCCCATTCGTCCACGCCGGTTCCCTTGGTGGCCGACATGCGGAAAAGGGGCGCACGCGGGTTGAGCGATTCGATCGCATCGGTAAATGCCCCTTCGTCGAAGTTGAACGACGCCATCGTGTCTACCTTGTTCAAGATAATTGCCTCGGAAACCTGGAACACCCCCGGGTACTTGAGCGGCTTGTCGTCGCCTTCGGGAACCGACAAGATCATGACCTTCGCGTTTTCTCCCAAATCGAAGTCGGTCGGGCACACCAGATTGCCGACGTTTTCGAGCAAGATCAAGTCGAGCGCATCTAGGTCTAGCACGTCGATTGCGCGTTTGATCATGGCGCTTTCCAGATGGCAGGCGCCTCCCGTATTGATCTGCACCGCAGCAATTCCTTGGGCCTTGATCTTCTCCGAGTCCACACTTGAGGCGATGTCGCCTTCGATCACGGCAATGTTGAACTCGTCGCGCAGCGCCTCGATGGTCGCCAGTATCACCGACGTCTTACCCGATCCAGGCGAAGCAAGAATGTTCAGGACGAACACGCCTTTTTCGGCAAAGAGCGCGCGATTGCTTGCCGCGAGCGAATCGTTTTTGGCAAGAATAGATTGTTCGATGTCGATATGCATGGCTATCATCCTTGGGTTAGCGTCTTCAGTGCGGGCACCATGCCCACCATACATTATCCCACAGTAGACGCGGCTTATCCGACGTCGGCCATAGATCGCAGGGCGGCCTTGTCGATCACTTCGACCTGACCGCGCGAAAGGACCACGATTCCCCGTTGCGCAAAGTCTTTAAGCATGCGCGAAACCGCCTCGCGCGCACTCCCGATATGACGGGCGATTTCGTCGTGAGTCAAAGTCAACACGTCCGACTTGCTGCGAGCGATTTCATCGAGCAGAAAGACCGACAAGCGTCCGTCAAGGCCCATGAACAGCTGCTGGTGCATGACCCACATCACGTCGCTAAACCGGTCTGCCGTCTGACGGTAGGTGAACACCTCTGCAAACGCGTTCCCTTCGATAACTTTGGCGTATACGTCCGAGTCTATGGCATAGAGCTGGGTGTCCGTTTCGGCATCGAGGAACAGGTCGAACGTGATCATCTGGAGCACGCAGGTGGCAGCCAACACGCAGCTTTCGCCCGCGCCCACGCGAAACAGAGTGCATTCACGCCCCGAAGTCGAAAGCATATACGCGCGCAACTCTCCTGAAGTGACCAAAAGCACGCCGATGCAGTCGGCTTCGCCGTTGTGGATATGCGCCCCGCGTTCGAACTGGGCCCGACGCGTACCGCCTATCAGCGTGTTGCGCTGCCGCTGGTCAAGCTGCTCCCAAAACGGAAGGAAGGACGTAAGGACCTCTTCGATCTCCTGCATGGGCGACTCCGATCACCTGAAGACGCACTTCGCTTGCGCCTTGCACGGGATTCTTGTCCCGCAAGAAATAATTGTACACGACGTGCACGATGCCGCCTTGAACCCTAGCGCACCACGGGGCCGCGATAAGAGCCGATGCCGCCGATATTGGTCACGTCGGTATAGCCCATGGACTTCAGGGCACCACATGCACGCGAACTGCGCGCACCGCTTAGGCAATACACGTAGAGTTTTGCGTTCTTGTCCTTGAGCATGCCTTCCGCTGTTCGGATGCTTCCCACGGGAATGTTGACAGCACCTTCAACGTGGCCGTTTTTGTACTCGGACACTTCGCGCACGTCCACGAACGTGGCACCGTTAGCCTTGCCTTCCTCCACGTAACCGTCCATGACTGTGCCAGTGAGCAGATCGAACAATCCCATTGCAGTCCCTTTCCAATTGCATCGGTTTCGTTAATGGAGTCAGCATAGCCTTCGGCACGCAGTGTTTCGGTGATGAAGTCACCCCGCTCGCGTCCATGCATTGCAGCTGATAGTAAGACCCTGCCATCCCAAAGACCAAGGGAAACAACGTTCGGTGAGTGAAAAGCCACAGCGCAGCAAGACGAAATGCATGCAACCAGCGTACATGCAAGCTACGCGAAAACGCTCTGCTCGCTAACGATAGTAGCGGAAATAGGCAGCGCATGATCCTTCGTTGGAAACCATGCACGGGCCAACAGGGTTTTCAGGCGTACACGCGCGGTCGAACAAAGGGCAGTCGCTCGGCGCGATGGAGCCGCGAAGCACGTCGCCGCAGCGGCACCCGGCAGGTTCGCGCGTCGGCTCCACTTGAGGGTCAAAGCGCAAGGTGGCATCGTAGGCAGCATAGGCCTCGCGCACACGGTAGCCACTGCCTGGTATTTCCCCCAAACCGCGCCAGGTGGCGTCGCACACTTCGAACACTTCTTCGATCATGGCACGCGCAGCGGGATTGCCCTGCGCCATGACGCCCCGGGCATAGGCTATCTCGATCTCTGCACGCCCCTCGCGCAGCTGGCGCAAAAGCATGGCAATGCCCTGGAGCACATCGACCGGTTCGAACCCCGTGATCACGCCGGGAATGCCGTACTCGCTTGCTAGGAAGCGGTACGGATCCGGACCGATGATGGTACTCACGTGACCAGGGAGGATGAGCGCATCCACTTTGAGCGAAGGATCGGACACGATGGCCTCGAGTGCTCCGGGCATGTTCTTGTGCGCCACGAACACGCTGAAGTTGGGCACGCCCAATGCCGCAGCACGCTTGATGGAGGCTGCAACCGCGGGCGTAGTGGTTTCGAACCCTACCCCTACAAACACCACTTCTCGATCGGGATTATTCTGAGCGTAGGTTATAGCGTCTAACGGAGAGTAGACAATCTGTATGTCATGGCCCGCCGCCGCTTCCGCAAGCAAGCTAGACGTAGAGCCAGGCACGCGTGTCATGTCGCCGAACGTGGCAATGGTCACGTCCGGAATCCGAGCAAGCGCAATGACCGTGTCGATGTCGCGATTGGCCGTCACGCAGACAGGGCAACCTGGACCCGAAAGCAGACGCACTCCATCGGGCATGAGCGATCGAATGCCGTAGCGGCCGATGGCCTGAGTATGCGTACCGCACACCTCCATCAGATTGGCGCTTTCGGGCGCCAGATGGCGAATCGAGTCGACGAGCCCCTTGGCCAAGGACGGGTCCTTGAAAGCATTAAGGTTGAGCTCTGCCATATATGCACACCTAGCGCGGCATGTCGGAGGCGGACGCTACGTCCGCGGCAAGGACAGCGAAAGGCGATCTGTGTCCACCCTGAGACGCCACCTCGGAACCTGCCGGATTGTCGAGGTCCACAAGTTCGGGGAATTCTGCGATCAGGTCGAGCGTTTCCTTTGCGAATTGTGGATCCACCACCTCGATTGCAAATCCCGCATGCACAAGCACGTAGTCTCCCACCTGCGCTTGAGGCACCAGGTCAAGCGACGCAGAACGCTGTGCGCCCAAGATGTCGACGTTTGCCATGCGGTCGTCGTCGATTTCGGTGACCATTGCCGGAATAGCCAAACACATACGCTGTCTCCTCCTTTGTGTAACGAGGCAATTCTACCACTGCGCACCGATACGCACCGATACGTCTGCGACACGCGTGCCATTAGGGTTTTTGCCCGGCATTGGCAACGTGCGGATGCAGCGCTGGGGAGCAGCTCGCACGCGAAGCAATCGTGGCACTTGACAGACCGCGTTACCCGTCTGCGGAACGGGACGGGGCCCTTGACGCAATCACCGCCTGTCCGAAACTAACGCACCCGTCGTTGGGAGGCAAATCTTCGTTCATGGCAACAGTAAAACCTGCGTCCACCAGCAAGGGCACCGCATGCTCGACAAGATAGCGATTCATGAACACGCCACCAGAGAGCACCACCGTACTCACTCCGAAAGCAGCCTCTCCCAAATGCGCCACCTGAACGATTGCATCCACAAACGCATCATGGAACTTTCGCGCAATCTGGGGAGTAGGCACACCCGCTTCAAGATCGTCGAGAAGCCCACGGAAAACAGGTTCGGCATCAAGCAGTACCACCGAAGTGTCAAGTGCAGTCGAACCTTCAGTTGCCGTGTTCTTAATGATGTCGATAGCATATCCCGCTGGTTCTGCCAGACGAATACTAGCGTAAGAGGGCGCTTCCGGGGGGACGGGCGCTTCTTGCGTCGCAGGTTCCGCCAGGCCTCCCGTACCAGCGGAGGAGGGTGCGCTAGGGGATGGTGGAGCGTCTGTCTGAACACCATCCCTGTTA
>JAFUCW010000244.1 GCA_017459485.1 Eggerthellaceae bacterium
CCGCCTCCTTCCTGCCAGCGGCGCACCGTGCGGGAAGTCTGCCGCCTTTCGGCGCGGGGCAAATCTCGAACCCCTGTCCCAGCCGTTGCGCCTGGGCGTTCGCTTCCTCCCGCTTCCTCTACCCCCTGCGCCGTCCCTAGCCTTGCGGTTCGGTACCCGTGTGACGGGGGCGCATGGGGCTTACCAAGTTCCGCTGAACGCACGTTTCAAGTGGCTGCCTTAGGAGCCGCCTTTAGGCCGGGGGCGTCGCGTCCGCCCGCCGCCGCGCAAGACAACTCACGGCGGCCCATCCCCGCGCGGCATCGCCGCAGGAGCGTGTCATCCCGTTTCGCTCCTTCATCTGTGACGACCTTTCGACCGACGGTTCACGTCGTTCTCCATAGCAGCCGCACCCTGGCGGCGGCCACCTCCCGTTCGGGCTGGGAGGCCCGCCTCGTTGTCCCTGGGGCTTCACACCTTCCCGTTGCCAGGAACGCATGCCCAGGTAGGGTCACCCCGAGCGGATGGGGGTCTGCATGGTGCTCTGCGCCACCTCCTTTCTGTCCTTGCAGCATTACATTCAGCGACTTCTTGTCGCACTGTCTTCGCAGATTTGTCGTTTCTCGTCCAAGCTGAACGACTGAGGGGACCCCAGGCACACGTCCGCCCGGAAGTATGCGAGCTCGTGTTCCTGCGCCAATTCCTGCCATTGCTCGTTCGTCATCATGATGTGCAACCCTTTCCGATTGGCGACCTCTTGTCCCGACCAGTGACCTCTTTTCGAGACAGACAATACGCAGACAGTTCGCAGACATCCCGGTCGAAAACTCAGTTATCGGTAGCCAACCATAGTTATCGTTAATTAGCTATATCCGCAGGTCAACTGAACGTTGCACATCGTTAACTATTCTTGCTCAATGCTAATCCCCGCAACTGTCACGTCGGAGGTCGCGAGTTCAAGTCTCGTACATCCCGCCATACGTATCACGGCGTTCTCAGAGACTTTTCTTGCCAATTATTACGCTCTTCAATAAGCCCCTCATCTTCGTTCGCTTATTTTAGCTGAGTCGTAGTGTAGCGCGATATACTACCTCCAAGTAAAAGCTCAAACAACAAGGCAGGAGACATCTATGCTGTTTGTGGAATACCCGAAATGCTCAACGTGCAAGAAGGCGAAGGCGTGGTTGGACGCGCACGGGCTTACCTATACCGACCGTCACATTGTCGGAAAGAACCCGACCGCTGCCGAGGTGAAGAAATGGCACAAGAGAAGCGGACTCCCGTTGAAGCGCTTTTTCAACACGTCGGGCATGCTTTATCGCGAAATGGGGCTTTCCAAGAAGCTGCCAAACATGACGGAAGAAGAAATGTACAAGCTCCTTGCCACCGATGGCATGCTGGTCAAGCGCCCAATACTTGTGCTTGAAGACTCCGTGCTTACTGGCTTTCAGGAAGCCGAATGGGCGAAAGCCTTGGGTTTGTAGTGCGACATCGTCGTGGCGTTGATGCCGGCGTTCACCTTGCCCATGCCGCACTGCACGACGACCATATCTGCCCCGTCGAGAACCCCCTCGCAGCAGCATGATGATGGGTGATTCCAAAGTATCATCCAAAGTATCGACGTGATACTCTGGAGTATCTTCTCCCGATCCGAGGTAGCTGCCGATTCCCGAAACGCCTGAGCTGTCGGTGGAGTCGGTGCCTTTTCGAGCTTGTTTCTGTCGATTTAACCGGTCGATAACGGTCAAAAGTGGTCGAAAGCGGTGGGTACAAAGGCGGACATCATCAAAGCCCTTTCTGCGATCACGAGGCCACTTAGCTTTACTGCTATCTCAAATTCGATAGGATTGGGAAAGACGAAAACCAACGAGCTTATTAGAGAGTTGGTCGAATCTGGCCACGTCATTGCAGAGGGCGCCGCAAGATCGCGCAGATATCGACTTTCTGAATAATCACAGTACAGCTTACAAAAGATTGCTTTAGTCCAGATAAAACGAAGGCCTAGTTTTATGCGTCCATCTGGACATATTCCTTCTAGTAAACTATTGGGCGGCAAGAGCTGAGGCAAGGCTTTCGGATACTGTATGACAGAACAAGGAGAGGCGCCGTGAAGAACATCAAGTCGTTCGAAGCCGAGAAGTGCGCGACGGCGAAGACGGGCGGGCTGCTCAAGAAGCTCCTGTGTGCGGCAGCGGCGGCCGCGCTCGTGCTCGGCGTGCTGGCTCTTGCGGGTTGCGCCGCCGGCAGCACATCGAACGATATGGAGATTACCCAGGTGATTTACGTTCGCACAGGTGGCGATATGGATAAAGCAGACGTGTATGTAATCAGGCCCGACC
>JAFUCW010000245.1 GCA_017459485.1 Eggerthellaceae bacterium
AAGGAAAACGGCCATGCCGATGAATAGCTCTGACTTCCCCTTGGTCTGGATGAATCTTGCGCAGGAACCCGGACACGATCACCAGAAGGACTTCGACGCGTTCGAAGCCAATTTGCGGCGCGACGAGCCCTTCGTCATCTTGAGCGATACCGCGCCGCCCGCGGAGGAACACCAGCACTCGCCGGAAGAGAAGAAACGCCTCGCGCTCTGGATGAAAAAGCACAAGGCCCAATTGCGAAAGCAGGTTCTGGCCATGATTCAGATCGAACCCAGCCAGGCCAAACGCCTGGGTTACAAGGCATTCGCGGCCCTTTTCGCCAAGTTCTGGGGCTACCCGCTGCTTCTGGCGGCTTCGCGTGAGGAGGCTGTGGAGATGGCTAGAGCATTGCTCTCGAAGGATGGGGGGTCACCCGGTTGATGGCTTATGCAGTGTCCGAGCGCTGATGACTGCCGGCCCTCCCTATCGGGGGATGGGGTAAAAAGGCGTCGAAGGCGGCTTTTTCATTTTCCGCTCGTGAGCGTGCCCATATTTTTGTGGGCGGAGGGTTTTAAAAATTGTTATCCGCGCGCCGCCTTAAACCGTTCGCCGAACAGGCTAGCAAACTGGCTCATGGCGACTAGTCAGTCGAAAGTTGCTCTGACGGACTTGACCAGCACATTGGGTAGCACTAGCCATAAGAGCTAGAGGCGGCCTCATCGGTGGGGAAGTGACTTCGCGTCTCGATGATCTTGCACAATCGCACGTTCAAGCTCTTGATGGCGTTGGTCGTGTAAATCATGCGCCTGATGTCTGGCCGGAAGGCAGTCCTCATGATATGTCTCGCTCACGGACTCAGGGGTAGGCCCAGCGAACGACGTTACAGTGTCAGACTGGACTGGCGCCGATGCTCCTCCAAAGCTACCGATTCGCCCGCAACGATCCGCTGATAAAGCGCCTTCATTGCCTCAGGTGTCGCCCCCTTGTCCAGGAATCGAAAGGCAGAAGCACCTACATACTCGGCGAGCGCCTCGAAGGTCATCCAGCGGCGTCCCTCTGCTTCAGCCACCTGACCGGTAGTGTTGGAGCCACCAAAGATGTCCACAACAAGATCATCGGGATCAGTCAGCATGCGTATGAAGAATTCAGGCAGCTTCGTTGGGAAGCGCGCGGGATGCCCCTTGACGCCCACGGCTTTGCATCCTGACAGGTATTGTCCATTAGACTCAGAGTTAGAAATTTGCAGGAGGTTGGGCGGGATAGCCCCCCCATTGTCCTTGGCAAAACCCGTGCCTATGTCGTGCCCCGAGGGACGAAGCTTCGGGGTGTAGAACTTGTCGGGATCCTCGATCAGCTTCTTCATGCGGTCACTATACGGAGCGAGAACCTTAGTAATGTCCGACTTAGGCCACTCCGTCTTGCTGAACCACCACACCGTATTGACTGAGTCTTTCACCCGCAATTTTCGTTTATTAACCCACTCGATAGGACTTGGCAGCTTGGAGGGGTTAAACCAATAGAAGTCCTCCGCAAGGAAAAAACCCAGCTCATCCACCATGCGAATCATCACACGAAAATTGTACAAGCTCCGAGCAGGTACCCCCTTCATGTAGGCTCCCCCGAAGTCAACGACGAAACTGCCGTCGTTCTTCAGTTTCCTATGCACAAGACGAGCAAAATCAAGAAACCAGTCGATGTACTCGTGCTGGTCAAGATTTCCATACGCCTTTTGTCGTTGAAGAGCAAATGGTGGACTCGTCATAACTAAGTTGATGCTGCCATCAGGCAACTCGGCAAGCAACTCTTTCGAGTCACCAATATAGGCCGCACCCTTGTGGGTGGAATATGCAGGGGAGAAATTATCAAACATGTTGAAAGCTACTTATAGTCTGTAGACTCATTGTCATCATACCCCCATTATCCCACGCATGGAGAAAGAACATAACCCCTCAGCAACAAGGCAGTACTTCGCCCTAAACCTGAGGAGAGCTCGGGAGGAACGCGGAATGTCGCAGGAGGCTCTGGCCGACGCGGCGGGCCTTCATCGAACCTACGTGGGGTCGGTGGAGCGCGGTGAACGCAATATCTCCATCGACAACATAGATCGGCTTGCCGCCGCTTTGAGCGTTTCTCCAGTTTCGCTAATGGAGGAGCCCACCGAATGACGCACAAGCCTCATGATGACTACGAGCGGCTGCAGCAAATATGGCCATCTGTTCAAGAGTACCAACAACTTGCAACACAGCACGGAATTTATGACGTTTTTCAAGACAACGGTGGCAAACTGCTGCAGGTGCTTTTGTTGATGGGATTACGGATCCTTCCCGGCCGTGAGGGGAATGACGCCATTGATACCAACGGCAAAGAGTACGAGTTGAAATCGGTCAACATTGAATTGACCAAGAGCTTCTCCACGCACCACCATATGAATCCAACGATCATCGCCAAGTATCGGCAGGTTCCCTGGCTCTTTGCAATCTATCGGCACATCGCACTTCAGGCAGTCTATCTCCTCCAACCTGCGGACCTAGAGCACTACTACACGCAGTGGGAAGCCAAGTGGAATGCATCTGGTGGCAAAGATATTAACAACCCCAAGATTCCGGTAACGTACGTAATGGCGCGCGGGCGCTTGATGCATGGAAGTCCCCCCGCA
>JAFUCW010000246.1 GCA_017459485.1 Eggerthellaceae bacterium
GCATCGCAGGCGTGTTCGGCCATCCCGTCACGGCCAGCGGCGGCGTCACGAACATGGACGACTTGCGTGCTCTCGACGCTGTTCGCGGCAGCATCGAAGGCGTCATCACCGGCCGCGCCATCTACGAAGGTAGCTTGGATTTGAAAGAGGCCCTGGCGTTCTGCGGGTAGGATCGCCTGCGCAAAACCCGGGTGCTGGCCTCCGCCTCCGACTGGGGCAGCTCCATCCCGGCCTACCCAAGCCATGCGCGCTTGAGGGCGGCGACGCCGGCGGGGATGTCTTCAGGTGGGATGGACGAAAAGCCCACCATCACGCGCTGTGCCGGCTTGCGGTGCGAAAACCACATGCGGCGCGTGCTGTAGACAGCGGCCCCTTCGCGCTGCGCGGCGGCGACCAGTTCTTCCTGGTCCATGCCGTTGTCCACTCCCACGTAGAAGTGCATGCCCGCGTGCTTGCCGGATATCTCCAGATGGTCGCCCATCGCGTCTTCCAAACATGCCAGCAGTGCGTCGTGGCGCTTGTGCATGGCGTGGGCCATGCGTCGCACGTGTGCGTCCCAAAGGCCTTGCTCCATGAACCGCGCGAGTACCTCCTGCTCCAGGTAGGGGATGGGTGGGTGCGCGTAGTTGAACAGGCGCAGGTAGCGGCCAAGCAGCTTCGGAGGCAGCACCAGGTAGGCGACACGCAGCGCGGGCGAAAGCACCTTGGACACGTTGCCCAGGTAGACGACGCGGTGGTAGGCGTCGAGCGACTGCAGGCTGGGGATGGGCGCCGTGTCGTAGCGGTACTCGTTGCAGCTGTCGTCCTCGACGATGTAGGCGTTGTGCGCCTGCGCCCACTGCAGCAGGCGGGTGCGGGCTTCAAGCGGCATGACGGCACCGGTGGGGAACTGGTGCGAAGGCGTGCAGAACACCACCTTCGGTCGCTTCTTGTCGAGCGAGGAGATAAACGCATCGGTGCCCTGGTCGGAGGGCAACGCCGACAGCGTGAACCCCATGCGCCGCGCCACCTCGATGGCGGTGGCATAGCCGGGTTCTTCCATGCCGAACACATGCGTGTGGGGGTCGAACAGCGAAAGGACCGTCGCAAGCGCCCCGTCGGTGCCTGCCTGCGGCACCACCTGGTCGGCGACGCAGTTCACGCCGCGCGTGCGGGCCAGGTGGGCGGCAAGCTGTCTGCGCAAGGGACTTGGCTCGTGCGTGTAGGCATACGCGGCCAGCTCCGGCGCGGTATGCGCGTAGAGCACGTCCGCGACGATCTTGCGCCACGTGTTCGCAGGAAACGAGTCTGCAGGAAGGTTCGCGTACGAAAAGTCGTAGCGCGCCTTCCCGCCTGCTGCGTTCTCGAAGGCGAACGCGTCGGTGTTGCGCGAGTCGAGCGCACGCTGCACCGACGCCTCGGTGTTCGACATCTTGGGGAGGCGCAAAAACTTCGTGTCGAGCCGTTCCACCATGTAGCCGCTGCGGGGGACGTTGCGTACGTATCCTTCGACGGACAGCTGCAAGTAGGCCTGCTCGATGGTGGTGTGCGAAAGGGAAAGCGTGGTGGCCAGCTTGCGGATGGACGGCAGGCGCTCGCCTGCATGCAGGCGGCCTTCGACGATGGCATCGCGCGCCTGCTCGTAGACCTGCCGGTAAAGCGGCTGGGCGCTTGCGGCGTCCACCGTGAATAGGATTTCCCGTCGGCGCGTGTTTCCCATGGGCGTCCCCCTCCTGCAGCACATTATACGGGAGCCAGGCTGTGCAAGCGGGCGATATTGCCCATAGAAGAAATGCGATATGTAGAATTATCGATACGGACAGATTATCTGCCCGTATCAATTCGTGGCCAACTGTCCGTTTTGCCATGGCGCAGGTCCACCTACTATGGCCTTATTGGAGTCCAACAGACGAGAAGGAGAGGACTGCTATGGGTTCAGAAGAGCTACGCAATGTGAGCCGCCGCAACTTCGTGAAGGGTTCGGCACTGGCCAGCGCAGGTCTGGGGGCAACCTTGTGTGGGTTGACGGCTTGTGCGCAGCCGACGATTGTCAGCAGGGATTCGTCGGGCGCTTCGAGCGCGGGCGTGCCGGAAGACGCGCAGCCCAAGGAAGGCGTGGCCACCGGCGGTTACCAGTACGCCGCCGAACAGGACGAAGGCGAGTGGATCCACACCGCCTGCCAGCGCAACTGCTTTGATACCTGCATGATCATGGCCAAGGTGGTCGACGGGCGACTGGTTGCCGTCAAAGGTGACCCGGACAACCCCTACACCGCCGGCGGCCTGTGCGTGAAGACGCAAAGCTACGTCGACTGGACCTATGCCGAAGACCGCATCCTTTACCCGCTGCGCCGCACGGGCAAGAGGGGCCCGGGCTGCACGTTCGAGCGCATCAGCTGGGAAGACGCCATCGAAGAGATCACCACCAAGTGGAAGGACATCATCGACCAGTATGGCGGCGAGGCCATCACCTGGAGCCGCTACCAAGGCAACCAGGGCAGCCTGAACCGCCGCGTCCTCGAACCGCTGTTCTTCCGCATGGGCGCCACCTACTGCGAAGCAAGCATGTGCAACAACGGCTACATGTTCAGCCTGCCCTACACTACCGCAGGCGTGCCCGTTATGCGCGCGGAGGCCATCGCGGAAAAGGACCTCTACATCACCTGGGGGCACAATGCCGCTGCCACCACACTGCACACCATGAAGTTCATCAAGGAAATGCACAAAGCAGGCGGAAAGATCGCGGTGGTCAACCCCATCGCCACGGTCGAAACCATGTGGGCCGACCTGCACGTGGCCTTAAAGCCCGGTACCGACGTGGCCTTCGCGCTGGGTGTGGGCAAGTACCTGCTCGACCATGACATGTTCGATGCGGAATGGATCGAACAGTGGGGCCAGGGCCTGGAAGACTACAGGGCCGAATGCGACCAGTGGCCAGCCGACGTCGTCGCGCAAACCTGCGGCATCCCCGAAGAGCAGGTGGAGCAGTTCGCCACGCTGCTGTGGGAAAACCGCGAAAACGCCTGCCTGAAGACGGGCTTGGCCCTTGGCCGCAAGCGCAACGGCGGCATGAACCACATTTCCGTCAAGTGCCTGACCGGCTTGGTCGGCCATCCGGAGATGTATTTCAACATGACCAGCTCCGGCGGCATCCAGCAGTTCAGCAACGCGGCACCGTCCATGCAGTCCACCATGCTCGAAGGCGTCACGCTGCCCAGCGAAGCCAATCCGGTCGGCAGCATTCGCAACTATTCCAGCCCCGACCTGGGCAAGGTGCTTACCAGCCAGAATTTCGGCGAAGACCACAACTTCGCCGACAACCCCATCCGTTCGATCATGTTCTTCGGCAACAACGCCATGGTGTCGCACCCGAACCTTAACCTGGTCAAGGAAGGCCTTTCGCGCGAGGACCTGTTCACCGTGGTGCACGAAGTGTTCATGACCGACACCTGCGACTACGCCGACATTATCCTGCCTGCGCCGACCAACTTCGAGTACGAGGAGTTCAACGGCGGCTACGGCCACAACTACGCCGTGCACAACCAGCCCTGCATCGAGCCGATGGGCGAGTGCGTGGCGAACTGGGACCTGTGCAACCGTCTAGGCCAGGCCATGGGCTACGACGACGAGGCATTCAGCCGCGACGAGCAGTACTTCCGCGACCTTTTCATGGCCGAGAAGAACTTCACGTACGAGGAATTCGTCGAAAAGGGTTGGATCGACTGCGAGCCGAAGACGTTCGAAGAGGCCGTGTACAACTCCGAAGACGGCTTCCCCACGAAAAGCGGCAAGTTCCAGTTCGCCTCCGACGAACTCGAGCACGACCACGGCTCGCGCGCTCCGCACTACGAGGCCGACCCCGAAAGCCTGCAGGGCGACGCGGATCTGCTGGCGAAGTACCCGCTGGCATTGCTCGCGCCCAGCTCCAAGGAATACCTCAACGGCATGTTCGGCAACTTGGCCGACAACAACATCCTGTTCCAGGAAAACTACCTCTACATCGACAAGGAGGAAGCCGAAGAGCGCGGCATCTCCGACGGCGACGAGGTGTTTGTGCGTAATGACCGCGGGGAAGTGCACCGCATTGCGCGCGTGCTGGAAGGCCGTCTGGCTCAGAACACGGTCTACACGTACTCCCAGTCGTGGGACAAGTTCATGGAGCGCGAGACCGCGAACTACCTGACCGGCGACGCCCGTGCCGACATCGGCCGCGGCGTGACATTCCTAAGCTGCCTGGTGGAAGTCGAGAAGGCCTAGGTGCCAGACGAGATGTGACCAGGGCGCCTGTGCCCTGCGAAGGAGGTAATTGAAATGGCCCAGATGGGATTTATGCTCGACCAGAAATATTGCATTGGCTGCCAGACCTGCCAGCATGCCTGCCGCGTGCGTCATGGCGTGGAGCCGGGAACGTACCCGCGCGTGGCGACCAGCAGCCAGGTTGAAGTTGAAGGCCCGTTCATCAGCATGGCGTGCAACCACTGCTCCAACCCGGCTTGTGTGCCCGTGTGTCCGGTGGGTGCGCTGACCAAGCGCGAAGACGGCATTGTCGTGCACGACCCAGAGGTGTGCATCGGCTGCCTGTCGTGCCGCGACGCGTGCCCCTACAATCACCCGCAGCTCAACACCGCCACCCAGAAGATGGTGAAGTGCGACATGTGCGCCGCCCGCGTGGACGCCGGCGAAAACCCGGCCTGCGTGGAAGCATGCCCGGTCAAGGTGCTCACGTTCGGCAACGTGGAGGATCTGCAGGCCGCAGGCGGCGTGCCCGAAGGCGTCGGCTTCACCTACGAAGCAACCGAGCCCAACTTCTATTTCATTCCCGTAGCCTAGATGGCACGAGCGGGGCGACGCCCTTTCCCTCCCATTGCGTCGCCCCGATTATGCACAAAGAAGGGACACC
>JAFUCW010000247.1 GCA_017459485.1 Eggerthellaceae bacterium
CCCATTGGGGGTCGTAGTGAAAATGGAGCAGGCACGCAATGCTGAGCACGCGTTGTTTGCTCTGTTCCATTTTCACTACGACCCCCAATGGGACTACGATCCCAAATGGGACAAACGCGCAAAGGAGCCAAGGGACAGGCGCCGAAATCGGGTAGAATGCTGAATCATGAGAAAAGACGAGTACAACTGGATCGACGATCCCTTCGACGACAAGCAAAACGTCAAGCTTGGCGGTACGGGCATGTCGAAAGGCGCGAAGACCGCCTTCGTGCTCGGCATGCTCGCTTTGGCCGTTTTGGTGATCGCCGTGTTCGTGCTCGTGGGCGTGAGTCTGCTTTCGTTTGCCGAAGCATAAGGGGTGCCCATGACCCCCTACGATGCTTTTCTTTCCACGCACAAGGTGATGCTGGCCCCCATGGCGGGTGTGAGCGACGTCGCCTTTCGGCAGCTGTGCAGCGAGCAAGGCGCATCCCTTGCCTTCACTGAGATGGTCTCCGCAAAGGGTTTGTCTTTTGCAAACGAGCGAACAGCACATTTGATCGACCTTTACGCAGGCGAGGCTTTGGTGGGTGTCCAGATCTTCGGTCATGAGCCGAACACCATGGCCGACCAGGCGAAATGGATAGAGCAGGAGCTAGACGGGCACCTGGCGGTCATCGACATCAACATGGGTTGTCCGGTGCGAAAGATAGCAGGGAAGGGCGACGGGGCAGCGCTCATACAGGATCCTGTCCTTGCAGAGCGCATCGTGCATGAAGTCGCCTCTTGCGTTTCGGTGCCAGTGACGGTCAAGACGCGCCGTGGATACTACGACGGCGTCGAAACCTGCGTCGATTTTGCTCGCATGGCGCAGTGTTCGGGGGCTGCCGCAATTGCCATTCATGGGCGTTTCGCCACGCAGATGTATGCGGGGGCAGCCGACTGGGGTTGCATCGCACGGGCGAAAGAGGCAGCCGACATTCCTGTCATCGGAAACGGCGATGTATTCAGCGCCCAGGATGCCCTAGAGCTGTTCGAGTCGACCGGCTGCGATGCCATCCTGGTCGCCCGAGGCGCGCAGGGAAACCCCTGGTTGTTCGCCCAGATCAACGCCGCTCTTGAAGAGACTTTCGGCGCAGCGGGCGACGGGCCGCAGGAGGATTGTATGCGTGCAGGCGCGTTTCCCACGCCGGAAGAGCGCATCCAGATGGCGCGGCGACATGCTCACTTGCTGGACGACCACCATCCGAAGGCGGTAGTGCGCATGCGCAAGCATGCCAGCTGGTATGTGAAGGGAGTGCCGGGCGCTTCTGCTGCCCGAGCTGCTTTCAACTCCTGCTCGACCGTAGATGACTTCGATCGTGCTTTCGACGCATTGCTCGAGCGCCTTTCGCATTCGCCTGAAGGGAAGCAGGGGACCATTGGCTAGCACGAAGGCAAAAGGTGTATGCCGCAATTCCTTTGCGCCCGATATCCAGCCCGACGTGAATTTTTCCGCAAGCGGAGGGCGGGGAAGCGGGACTTTGGGTTGTGCGACGGTTGCACCTCCTCTCGTCTCTGGGTGGCTTCCTTCCGAATGCGATTCGTTTCGGGCGCTCTACATCCATGTTCCTTTCTGCAAACGCCGTTGCCTCTACTGCGATTTCGCCACCGAGGCCGTCGATCCATTATCTCCTGCTATCGGCCGCTACGTCGAAGACATGGTGCTCTCTATCCGGCGTGCGTCTCGCGAAGGGCTGCTTGGACACGTCGAAACCGTCTATCTGGGTGGAGGCACGCCCACGTTCGTGGGACAGAAGGCGCTCGCCGAAATCCTTTACACGTTGTCCCTTTCCCTGTTTCTGACCGACCAGGTTGAATGCACGATCGAAGCCAATCCCGATAGCTTGACGCTTCCGCTCGTGCGCGACTTGTGGGCGCTTGGGGCGAACCGCATCTCCGTTGGCGTGCAGAGCTTCGACGATGCTGAGCTTGCCCTGCTCGGTCGCGTGCACGATGCGGATGCCGCCTGTCGAGCAGTCGAGCTTGCCCACGACCGCTTCTCAAACGTGAGCGTGGATTTGATGTGCGGCATTCCTGGGCAGACGCTTGCGACCTTCGAGCGAAGCCTGCGAACCGCAATCGACCTGGGAGTTTCGCATGTGAGCGTCTATCCGCTGACCATCGAAGAGGGCACTCCGTTTGACCGTATGGTAGATGCAGGCGAGCTGTCCGATGTGGATGCGGACTTTCAAGCAGATTGCATGGAGCTTGCTTCAGAGGTGCTCTCGGACGCGGGGATGGAGCGCTACGAAGTTGCCAGTTACGCCAAGCCTGGGTTTGCTTGCCGGCACAACAAGGCCTACTGGACGGGCGTTTCGTACCTGGGGCTTGGTCCGTCCGCAGTTTCGATGGCCCAAAGTGCGCACGAGCGCGTCCGCGTGCAGGACGGCGAAGTAGTCGAACGTCTTGACGCAGCCCAGATGCTTGCGGAGGACCTGATGCTGGGAATGCGCATGACATGCGGCATCGGGCCCGACCTGCTCGAGTCCGCTCGCATCGTGTTCCCCGAGTTCGAAGCTGCTGTGCAGGTTCTTGTGGACAAAGCGCTCGCTCGCTGGGAAGGAGTTCGTTTCGTGTCCACCAAGCAAGGATGGCTGTGCGGCAACGAGCTCTACGGAACCCTTCTCGACCTAGCTCCATAAGTGACGTTTTTGCCCGAATTTCGACCGATTTTGTCTCGGGGGCCTAATCTTCGCCTTGGGCTACTTTGGATACTATACTTGAGGCGTATTGTTTGCTTTCGCTAGCTTATATTGCAATTGCACCAAACAATACAATCACGTTTTTGCGAGTATATGACTACGTACACCATTGCAGTATGCGACGACGACGAAGCCCAGCTACGGGCCACTGCTGCCGTGCTGCGCCAATTTGCTTCTGAGCGGAACTTCGAATTGCAGGTGTAGTGTTATACGCTGGCGCCCCAGCTTCTCTTCGACTTGAACGAGCGTACTCCCGACCTTGTGTTCATCGACATCGAGTTCGACGGCAAGCCCGAAGGGATTGCGGCTGTGCGCGAGATCAACGAGCGAGTGCCCAACTGCCAGGTTGTGTACCTGACGAACTACTTGCAGTACGCAGTGGACGTTTACCAGGCGAACCACGTGTGATTCGTCAAAAAGTCGCAGCTTGCTCGGCGCTTGCCAGAAGTGTTCGACAAGCTTTCTGCTATTGATGCTTCCAGAGCGAGGGCCTTGGCATGAGCTGGGGTCCTTCCTTTCGAGAAATGTGTACATATTTTCAACCATTGAACAACTATTGTCTGAATATCTGCAAGCTTGCTTAAAATATGTACACATTTAGGTATTGGACAGGGCCAAGAATGGCTGTTAGACCCAAAGATGGCTTGAAGCGGTACGCAAAGGGCGCAAAGTGCAGCCACAAGGTGATATGTTGCGCATGGCTGTGCGGCAGGCCATTGAATACCTGTTACGTGTGCTCGATTGAAAGACTGGCTGCTTTCCTAGAGTCTGCACATTCACGTACTTTCTCTTTTGCTTGCGTACGTCCGTATGCCCGTTCGTTTGAAGCAACCATTGTGACAGTTTCGTAGCAGCTTTAGCACTCTTACGTTTGGGCTGCTAGAATGCATGAGGTTATACCGTCTACGACATCAGGGGAGGTGCACATGCTTTCGGACAGGCGTCAGCGCGTGCTGGCAGCGCTCATCGAAGAGTACGTGCATCATGCCCTGCCGGTTGGCTCGCGCACGCTTGTGGAAAACTATCATCTGGGTGTGAGCTCAGCTACGGTGCGCAACGAGCTTTCCGTGCTCGAGGAAGCGGGCTACATAACTCAACCCCATACTTCTGCGGGTCGCATTCCCACCGACTTCGGCTACCGCTCGTTCGTCGACGACCTTTTCGCAAGCGAGTTGGGCGAAGGTGAAGATGCCGACGACCAGGCGCGAAACGCTGTGGAACAGGCGCGTTCTGCTGCGAGCGAAGTAGACGACCTGCTCCAGCAAACGACGGCAGCACTTGCCCGCTTGACCGAGTGCCTCTCTATCGTGGTTCCGCCTTCGTCGCTGAGCTTGCAGGTCCGTCAGGTGTCGTTCGTGTCCATGACGCCCTACCGCGTGCTGCTTGTGGTCGTGACCGAAAACGGCCAGGTGCTCAACCGCACGTGCGACTTCGCCGAAGAGGTCTCTCCGGACGACCTAGGAATGGCGCAGCAGGCCGTCAACAACCTTATCGTTGGCAAAAGCCTCGCCGACATGCGTGCGGAGATCGACGGGGGGCTGAACCAGCAACTTCAGAACCCCTTGGTCAAGATCATGCTGGGAGAGGTGTTGTCGTGCCTTCAGGGCAGGGAAGCGGGGCATGCCCATCGCCTTGGCCTTTCGACCTTGCTCCAACAGCCCGAGTTTCAGCATGCCAAGGCGCTTGTGCCTGTGCTGCAAAGCCTTGAAGACGACACGGTTCTATTCGAGCTTCTCGATTCGGTGCAAGGGGAAGGCAAGACAGTGGTGCGCATCGGGCACGAAAACGAAAACGAGTTGCTTAGCGGCGTGTCGGTGGTGGCAAGCCAGTTCGGGAACGGATCGGCTACAGGTGTAGTGGCGGTCATCGGTCCCACGCGCATGAACTACGCCCAGGTCATACGTGCAGTCCGTGCTGCTCGCGAAACCCTTGATAGCGACAATCCTCAGACGACATCCACCCAGGAAGGCTAGATTACCGAGATGGCGAAAGACCTCTACGAAGTGCTTGGTGTGGCGCGCAATGCCACCGACGACGAAATCAAGAAGGCGTTTCGCCATAAGGCGCGCGAGCTTCATCCCGACGTGAACAAGGCCGAAAACGCCGAAGAGCAATTCAAAGAGCTCAACGAAGCCTACGATGTGCTTTCCGATCCCAACAAGCGTGCACAGTATGACCGCTTCGGCACCATTCCCGGCGCGGCGGGCGCGGGCCCCCAGTACGTGGACTTCGAAGACCTCTTCGGCGGCGGTTTCGGCATGGGAGACCTCTTCTCCAGCTTCTTCGGAGGCTCGGGCGGCATGGGCGCTACGGTTCGACGCGAAGGTCGCGACATGGGCGTGGGGCTTAGGCTTACGCTCGAAGAGGTTGCTGCCGGCGTGAAGAAGGAGATCGTGTACGACCGCCTGGCTCCATGCCCGGACTGCGAAGGCTCCGGCATGGGCGAAGGAGGGCGCGAAGTCACGTGCCCCGAGTGCGGAGGCCGTGGCCGTGTGGTGACCGTCCAGCGTACGTTTTTGGGAGACATGCAGACTGCCTCTACGTGCCCGCGATGCAGCGGCACCGGTTCCTCTATCGAAAATCCCTGTCCCGAATGCGAAGGCCAGGGGCGCATTCCGGATCGTCAGCGCATCACTGTGGAGGTTCCTGTGTGCATCCGCGACGGCCAGCGGCTGCGCCTGACCGGGTTCGGCGAGGCGGGCATGCAGGGCGCTGCGTCAGGCAGCCTGATCGTGACGTGCCGCATTCGCCCCCACGACTACTTCCAGCGCGACGGCGACAACCTGCACACGCGCGTGAACATCTCCATCGTCCAG